>JARIET010000111.1 GCA_031127185.1 Gemmatimonadota bacterium
TGACACAAACGGCGCGAGGGATCAGCGGGTAACGACGCAGAGCGGCCGAGACCCCTGCCGAGGCGGCAGTCTACCGGGTCCACACCGCGATGAGCCCGCACCACTTGTTGCTGCCGCCGCCGCCGTACTGCACCGGTATGGACGCCGGACCGGCGAAGATCTCGATCCCATGGATCTCTTCAGGCCGCGGAAGGTTGGCGAGGTTGGTGGCCTTTCCACCGCCCTCCAAGTCCGCATCCTCCGGCAGCAGCACGCCATCCACCATCGCCCGCAGATAGCAGGGCTTGTCGCTCAGCAAGCGGGCATTCTCCACGCGCGTTGATCGTGCGATGACCAAGCCAGCCTGCCGTGCGACCCGCACCGATGAGATGTTGGTCATCATTTGCCAGGTATCCACGGGATTGCGCTTGACGATCTCGTCGCGCGCTATTGACCGCGTCGCCGAGCCGTTGAGCCGGCGCGTGTCGAACTCGTCGAGTCGATCGTTGCGTTTCCGTTCGTCGCCGATGATTCGCACGGTGTCGAGCGTGGGCAGCGCCATGTTGCTCAGGATGATCGGCACGGTGTTGCGCCCTGCAGCGATCGTCGCGGAGATCTGACCCGGCAGGTATCCGATCTTCCGTGCGCGCACGGTGAGCTTGCCCACTGCGACATCGGGGATGAGTGCGAGTCCGGACGCCGTGGTGGTGAAGCTCCGCGTGCCGCCGCCAGGCAACTCCACCTCGAGCGTTGTACCCGAGAGCATCGCGCCGGCATCGTTGCTGACCGAGAGCTCCACCAGAGCGCGGTTTGTCTTTGGCAACACAATGTCGATGGTCGCCGTAACGGGGCGCGGAACGAGGTCCACCGCGCGAATCGATTCCGTTTCCTGCAGTCGCACCCGCACCTGATCTGCACCTTCGTCAGTCTTCACCCGAACGACAACGGGGATCTCCCGCGGCACACCGCAGACGCGCCACTTGCCCGCAGCGTCGCTGAACGCGCCAACGGTCTCCTCCACAGCGGACACCCGATCGCTGTTGCCCTGCACAAAGATCTTGAACTGCCCCTGCCAGGCCACAACGACCGCCGCGTTCGGCACCGCCTCGCCGGTCGGCGTGCGCACGGACCCACGCACAAGTGACGTACCCGCACCTGCCGAGTCGCGGCAGGTTGCGCGCAGCAGTTCGTCGGCCGAGGCAAGGCGCACGGTGTCGCGCGCAGCGCCGCGGACGATTTCGATTTCGCGCGTGATGGGAGCAACGCCCAGCGTATCCATCAGGGCCGTGCGAATGCGCGCTTCGTATCGCCCGGTCAACACGGGCGTGAGGCGGGCGCGTCCGCCGCTGCCAACGCGCGCCACGTAATCCGTGCCAAGCAGTTCAACCGTTCCGCCAGCCGCTGTCGCGATGCGATCTCGCTCCACGAACTGCACGTCGAGTGCGGCTCCAGCGAGCTCATAGACCGCTGTTTCGCCGCGCGCCACGCGTGCGACTTCACCGCCGGTCACCTGAATCGCACGGAGTGATCCACCCGGCGGTGCACGGACCGTTCGCGCTCCCGATGTGCTCTGCCCGACCACCGTGCGCACCAGTTCGGGCATACGGATATGCCAGCGACCAATCAACCATCCGCCAGTGCCGATGTGGAGGAACTCCACACGGCCGCCCGGCTGCGCCCGATCCGCCGCCGCGGGAAGGTTCAGGTAGCGATAGTCGAGCCAGCGAAGCTCGGACGTGCGTTTGTCGAGCCAGAACGTTCCGTCGATCCCGTGGAAGTCGCGCACGTCAACCGCGGGGCGAAAGCCCACACCAATCAGCGTGTCTGCTCCTCGTTCCGGCTGCACGATCTGAAAACAGTGCATCGCGGCGAATGAATCCGAGAGCAGCACATCGCCGTCAGGCGCGTGAAACGTGGTCTCGCCGGAATCGAGCGTCACGAACCCGCGCTCCGCAAGCATCGCCGCCGGCGCGCTCTTGAATGCGTGCGTGGTGGGGCTGCGTGTGGTGCGGACCGTCTGCGCGCGAATAATGCGGCCCGTGGGATCGAACGTCCGCTGATACTCGATCCACTCGGCGACCAGCGGCGCTTCATTGGTGCTGAGCTGCGAGGCCATGATCGCCTTGCGCGCCTCTTCCCAGGCGCGCGCCACGAGAGCCCCGGAGTCCGGGCTGGTGCGGCAGACATCGTCGCCGCGAACGGTGACCGTGGTCAGCGACACGGCCACGTCTGTGAGCTGGATATTGGCGACTACCGTGTCTGCTGCCGCGACATTGATAATCGGGCCGGCCGTTGGCCGGAACCCAATGCGGAGCGCCTGAATCTGATAGCGCCCTGCGCGTGGCAGGGCAATCTGATACTCACCGCGCTGGCTCGTGAGCGCCCGAGTGACCGCGGCAGGAATGCCGTCCGCCGGATTCGCGACGACGATGACACCGGATGCACGCGTGGCGCCATCGGCCATGGTCACGCGTCCGCGGACTGCGGACTGGGCGGACGCACGGTGCGAAGCCACGCCGACGTACGCGCCCGCGATCGCGCATGAAAGCACGGCCGTGCGGATACTGCGAGTCACCGGTCAATCCGGAATGGCGCTACGTCGAAATCGCACTTCCCCTCCAGCACCAGCGAGGCCTGCAGTTCACCGATTGCCGTCGCAAACTTGAACCCGTGTCCTGAGCATGGACTCGAGATCAACACCTGTGGCAGGCCCGGGAGAAAATCAATGACGAACCGCAGGTCCTGCGTGTCCGTGTAATAACAGACGGCGCTGTGCGTGAGTTCTGCCTCGGACACCCAGGGAAAGAGCCGCGCCACGGCGTTGCGCACGCGGGCCACATCGTGCGGTTCCACGTTGCGCCGCGCACTGCGCACATCGCGCACGTGTTCACCCTCGTAGTGCACGGCGGCCTTCCAGCCGCGCTCCTGCACCGGGAATCCGTACACCAGCTGCCCGTCGTCGAACTCGCACATGAAGATCGGGAAGTTGGCGGGCCCCCACTGTTCGCGGTCGCCCGGCGGCTTGAACCACAGCACCGTCTGACGCTCGACGACGAGCTGGGGCCCCATCGCGCCAACCAGCTCGCGCGCCCAGGGCCCCGCCGCGATCACGATCTTCCCGGCTTCATAGGCGCCGCGCGACGTCTGCACGCGCACGCCCCCGTCCGCAGTCGGCCCCCACTTGAGGACTTCTTCGTTCGTGTGCAGCGTTGCGCCGGCCCGGACCGCCATCTGCAGGTGCGTGCGAATGCACGCCTCAGGGGCGAGGAAGCCCGCGGCCGGATCCAGAAGCGCCGTAAACCCCTGAATCGGCATGAACTGCGGAAATCGCTCCTGCAGTTCGGAGAGCCGAATCTGTTCTATAGGAAGCGAATGCTCGTTGGCCGCGCGCACGCAGCCCTGAATGAGCCCGCTGCTGTCGCGGCCAATCATCAGCCCGCCGGTCACCGTGAGCAGGTGCTCGCCGGACTCTTTTTCCAGTTTACGCCAGAGTGCAAACGACCGCTGCACCAGCGGCACATAAAGCGGATGTTCGTAATAGACCTGGCGAATGATGCGCGACTCGCCGTGCGACGAGCCCTGGTCGTGCGGCGGATCGAATTGGTCGATACCGAGCACCTTGGCCCCGCGCGCGGCGAGGTGGTACGCGGTGGCGCTCCCCATCGCGCCGAGCCCGAGGACGATGACGTCAAACGTGGCGGTCACAGCGGAAAACTACCGCCGTGCCGCCACGTTCGTCTCCCCACTCTACCCCTTCCGGTCCTATTCCTTCGTAATCAACCCCTTCAGCGCTTCCTTGATCCTGGGGTCGTCGTACTTGGTGAGCGCAGTGATCGCGCGGCGCCGGCGAGCCACCGGCTCCGTCTGCGACTGCGCGATACCAAGCAGCCAGTTGGCATTCTCACTTCCGCCGGCATTCGCCAGCGTCGTGATCACCGACTCGCGGTCACGATCATTGTTGAGTGTGGTGTAGAGATCGCGCAGGAGCCGGTAATCAGCACCAGTCGCATATTCTCCGCCGAGCCCACGGATGATCTCCGAACGCGCCTCGTCCGGCAGGTCGCTCCGCTTCACGGCCTCGCGCGTAAAGGCGCGGGCCCGCGGATCACCCGAGCGCGAGAGCGTGGCCATCGCCTGACGGGCAATCCACTTGTCGCCGTCGGAGGCGAACCCGATCAACGTCGGGATTCCCTCGCCGCGATTGAAGCCCGCCACTGTGCTCAGCGCCTGCTGGCGGATGGGCTCCCCTTCCTCGCGATTGCGCACGATGTCATTCAGTGCCTTGGCCACCGCGGCTGCACCGGGGCCACCTGGTTCCGCGCGTCGGCGTGCCGCCCAGGTGATGGCGCTGCGCCGCACATCGCGCGAGCGGGTCTGATCCTTGGCGATCTCCAGCAGTTTTGCCGCCACCACGGCACTGTCGGCGAGCATCGCGGGCATGATCGCCTCGCGAGCGGGCCTTCCTTCACCGGTTGCCGCTACGGACAAGAGATATAGGGCTGCTTCACGCGCACTCACCGTGCCGATGTCGCGACCCGATTCCGGGTCGGGAGTGAGTGGACCGGCAAAGGTCTCAATCTTCACGATGTCGCGGCCGGCGTGCGTCACCACCACGCGGATCGGCCCGCGCTGGCAGACATCCGACCGCATGGCATCGCTGCTGAAGTTTCCCGATGATGTCGTGGTCTGGTACCACCCATCGTCATCCACACGGAAGTAGGTGCGGCCGTTCCCACACACACCCTCTCGTGCCGCAAAGTTGAACTGCGCCGGGCCATCACCCGCCGCCGCAATCCGCCGCTCCAGCGTGCCCTGTGCACCGGCCGTTGAGCATCCGAGCGCCACCAACCCGAACAGCACCGCGCTCGTCCCCTGACGTCTGACCTGCATGATACGTTCCTCCAGGCTCTTCAAGGGATGGTTGATTACGGACGGTCGAGGAGCGACATCACCAGCTTCGTCGCGCGCTCGTCCTTCTTGTTGATCAACGCCGTCATCGCGCGGCTCCGCACCTCGGGATCGGTGCCGGATTTGACGATCTCGCCGAGCTTGTCGATCGACTCCGTCTCCTTACGGCTGCCGAGCTGACGGACGAGCTCCATGCGCAGCTGACGCTGGCCGGTCTGGTCGTAGAGGCGGCCGAGTGCGGCGATGTCCATCGTGGTGCCCGCGCGGCGCAGCGCCTCGAGCCGCACTTCAATGGACTCGTTCTCGTTGTTGGCCAGCGTCGTGAACCACTTTTCATTCTGCGTGCCGCCAATGCGCGCCATCGCACTGATAATGCGAGAGCGGAGCCGCGGGCTCTCCATCTTGGTGTAGAGTCCCTGCAGCCAGGCCACGTCTTCCTGCGTGGCCCGCTCGGGGTTCAGCGCGTCGAGTGCAGTGGTACGCAACGCCTCGCTCACATCATTCCGCTCCACCAATGCCTTGATACCGGCGCGGGCACGCGGATTCGCATTGTTGGCCAGCGCGCGCACCGCCTCGCGCTGGATCTGCTGGTCGTCGGACGACTTGAGCAGCTCTTCAATCGCGGCCAGTGCGTCGTCGCTCTGCATGCGGCCCAGATAGTTGATGGCGCTCGTTCGCACATCCACGCTGGGATCCGTCTTGGCCACACTGATCAGCGTCGCGACCGAGCTCGGGCCCGGCCGATTGCCAATCAGGAACACGGCATTGCGTCGCAGTTCACGCGAGCAGTCGTCCTTCTTGGCCAGCATCTTCTGCGCGTAGTCCGTGGCAGCAGCCGGGTCGGTCTGCATCAGTGCGTTGAGCGCCGCCGAGCGAATCTGCGCTTCCTCGCGATCGCAGATGTTCGAGTTCTCGGCGAGGGCGCGCTTCACGATGTCATCACCACCGCGGCCCCGCGTATTGAGCACGCCGGCAATACGCACCTGCAGGGCGCCCACATCGGCCTGCGAGTTGCGTAGGCGCGAGTTCGGGTACTTGCTCTTCAGCGTCTCCAGCGTCTGCAGGGCTTCCTGCAGGTCGGGCGTGCCGCCCACGCGGTAGAGGGCGTGCGCCTGCCAGTACATCGCCTCGGCGGCGTACTGCGAATACTGGAACTTGACCGGAATCTCCTTGAGGAGCGTGGCGGCTTTCCGGTAGTCGCCCTTGTTCATCACGTCCATGGCGGCGCGGTAGAGCGAGTCGGCCGGATCGCCCTGGGCCCAGGCGCGGGGCATCGTTGAGGGCAGCATACTTCCCGACGGCGTGTAGTAGAACGACCCGCCAACAGTCGTAGCGATACGCGCCTGCTCGAGCGCCATCTGCGACTGCACGCGCGCCATCTCGCGAATCTCGTCGGTGTTGATCCGGGCCTGTTCGCGAGCCATCTGCGACTCGAGGCATGCCATCTCACGCGCCGTTTCGCTCTCCATTCGCGACTGTTCGCGGGCGAGTTCGGCCTGAAGGCGCGCCAACTCGCGTGCCTCTTCGGTGAGCGGACGCGGGGCAATCACGCGACCCTGACCTTGCCCATCTAGATAGATGGCGTCGAGGGGGCCGAGGGTCTGGCCGATGCGCGGCGCCACGATGCGCAGGCCGTCCAGCGGTTCGACAGCGACGACCGGCGCCGGGGCGGGCAGTGGCGTCGGGGCGTCCACCGGCAGAGCTGGCAGGGCGGGCATTGCGGCCGGCTCGGCAGGCCGCGGGGCGCGCGGAGCCTGCGCCGGGCGCGGCGGTTCCTGCGCGGCCAGCGTGGTGGCGGCGAAGAAGAGGGTGGCGTTCAGGATTCGCATCTGGGTGTTCCTCGGTTGCGTTATATGCGTGTGGTTGTGCTTAGTCGCGTTCTAGTAGCTGCCGGCCGACATCTCGACCACGGCCGAGCGAATCCTCGGCACAATCTCGCGGTGGGCGACGGCGTCATTGATCAGGGTCAGGTCGGTCTCGCCGCGGGCGGGCTGCATGCGGGCCACCTGCGCGAGGGTGAGTTCCAGGTCGAGCAGGAGCGTTTGCATCTGTGGATCTGCAGCCGCCGGCGAGTCGAGCAACAGGCGCACGTTGCCGAGGAGCCGCTGGGCCTGGTCGCTTACCTGAAGCGTGTTCACGCTGCGCGAGTCGGGTGAACGAAGCGCGGCCAGGAGCACGGCACTGCGGCCAAGTACTTCTTCGGTGGTACGCGCGTACGGACTGGCCACGTTACTGACCTGGGATTCTGTTGCGGCCGCCATCGTTGCGGTTGGTGCAATGGATGTGCTCCAGCGACCGCCGAAAATGCCAATCACGAGCGACGCCGCGGCGAGCATGCCCGCGAACCGCCAGTCGAGCGTGCGATGTGTGTTACCCGTCTGGATGCGAGGAGCAAAGGCCTCAGCTTCCACGGCCTGCCAGATCGCCTCGACAGCAGGCGCTGGTGGCACGCGATAGCTCGTACGCACATCCTCGAGCAGTTGGTCCAGTTTGTGGTCTTCCATTTACGCTTGCTCCTTCTCGGTGTTTCTTAGGTCTGTCATGTGCGGTGCCAATGCTTTCTTCAATCGTGCCCGTGCATCGAACACACGTGCCTTGCTCGTGCCTTCTGCGATGCCGAGCATCTCGCCGATCTCCTTGTGCGAGAAGCCTTCGATCGTGTGCATCACCAGCGCCACGCGACTGCCTTCGGGGAGCGCGTCGATCGCCTCCCGCAGCCGGTCGCGCAAATCCGGCTCCAACTCTCCCGCGTCGTGCTCGTGGTGAAAGGCTTCATCGAGATCGGTCTCACGCTGCCGGAACTTCTTCACCTTCCGCATCGCATTCAGCGATACCGTCAGCGCCACGCGATGCACCCAGGTGCTGAACGCCGAATCCCCACGAAACTGGTCGAGCCGGCGAAACACCTGCACGAACACGTCCTGCGTGAGATCGTCTGCCTGGTCCGCGTCCCCGCAGATGCGATAGGCGATTCGGTGCACCCGCTCGACGTGCGCGTCATACAGCTCGCGCGCGGCTGTCCTGTCGCCCTTCGCCGCTTCGGCGATCAACGTCCGCTCATCTCTCACGGTCGCCGATCCGGTGGGGGGCACGGCTTTCAGCACTTGTAGCATCGGTCTCACTGGCATTCGACACAGGGTGCCCGGAATACGTTGGGGGTGGCGACCTTACGGCCCGCCCACCCCCTGTTGTGTCACCAAATTGGCGGTTATCGACGCCCGAACGGGCCTATTCCGGCTCGGAATAGAGCTTTCCGCCCACCCAGGCCGCTGCCAGCATGTTCACGAGCGCGACCAGCCCGCTCAGGGCAAAGGTCGCTCCGGAGTAGATGCCCATCAGGTAGAAGAACGACCACATCAGGGTCGTCAGGAGCCAGGCGGCAAGGCCCGCTCTGATGGCCGTGGCCGGCCCGGGCCCGAACCGTGGACGGATCGCGGCGTAAAGCCAAACCAGCAGTAGCCCCAGCGCGAAGTCGATTGCCACAAACACCGCAATCAACCCCGGGCGATTGAGAGCGTCCCAGAGAATGGGGTTCACCGCGAGCAGGTCGTTCTGCGTGCGGCCGCCGAGGACGAACATGTTCGACGCGAAATCGATCACGTTCAGCACGAGGCCGGCGGCGAGGCCGGGGATCAGGACGCGCTTGGCGTTGATAGCGGTGTTCACACCTTCAATTGTGCTGCGCGACCGCGCGAGCGGAAGGCCGCTACTTCTTCGGCTGTTCCACCGCGCCCAGCTTGGCCAGCCGCGCCTTGGCTTCGGCCACCCGAGGCTGAAGCTCTGGATCAGCATTCTTCCAGCGGTCCACGACC
>JARIET010000112.1 GCA_031127185.1 Gemmatimonadota bacterium
CCCCACCCAAGCGGACGGCCGCGCGGATCACGCACCCCGACGGTACCCGCCGGACCGCCCGGCACCTGCATCACGTCTGAGCGAAAGATCCACGCGTGGCCGTTGGCCCAGCGCTTTGCGCCGCGCGCCGACACAACCGCCTCAGCGCGCTTCACGGCGATTTGGCGGGCGGTTTGCCAGTCGTATCCACACTCGCTGCAGTGTCGCGAGCTGGTCGGCTGCGAACCATGCGGATCGCCGCCAAATGCTCGGCGTATGTGCGACGAAACTCGTGATGCCCATCGGCGGCGGCCACGAAGTAGAGATACGGCACGTTAGCGGGCTTCAGCGCGGCCTCAATGCTCGCGGCTCCCGGTGAACCGATGGGACCGGGCGGGAGCCCCGGGAAACGGTAGGTGTTGTAGGGCGAATCGATCCGCAGGTCTTTGTAGAGCACGCGTCCGGGCTTTCGGCCAAGCGCGTAGTCGATCGTCGGGTCGGCCTGCAGCGGCATCCGCCTGCGCAGGCGGTTGTGGTACACGGCCGACACCACCGGGCGTTCCTCGCCACGCCTCACCTCGCGCTCCACGATGGACGCAAGCGTCACGACGTCGTGGCGGCGGAGTTTGAGGCGTGGCAGGATCGAATCCCATTCCGGCTTCCACTTCTGCTCGAATCGTTCCACCATCGACAGGATCGCATCTCTGGCCGTGGCACGGTCGGGAAACGTGTACGTGTCGGGAAAGAGGTATCCCTCGATCGTCGGCGTCGGCACGTCCAGCCTCCGCCGGAGCGCAGTGTCTCGCACTGCGGCGAGTACGGAGTCGGCGGCAATGTCGAGCACGTCCACCATCGCCGGCACGATTTCGGCCACGGTCCACCCTTCCGGGATGGTGAGCGTGTGTACAACGCCACGCCCCAACCTGAGTGACGTCAGCACCTGCTCCCATGACATCGCATCGTGGAGCACGTAGGTGCCCCACCGCAATGACCTGTCGTGGCGCCGTACGCGCCCGTAGAAGGCAAATGCCCGCGCCGACGTCACTACCCCCTTCGCCGCCAGCGATTCGGCCGCCTGGCGGAACGATGCGCCCTTCGGGATGACGATCCGCACTTCGGCGCCACGAGTCAGGTTGGCCGGCAGGCCCACGACAAACCAGATCGTCGCCGCCACGAGGATGATCGAGGCCGCAAGAATCCACTTCACCCCGGGGGCACGCACGCCGCCGCGCTTGCGCGTCACGTCCGGCGCTCTTCCATCTGCATCGCGAACTGCAGGAGCACCGTGGCCGCGACCGCATCAACATCACCCTTTCGGCCGCGAGTCGAGCCGCCCATTTCTTTCACGGCGCGAAGTGCCGCTGTCGTCGTGAATCGCTCGTCCACGAGGCGCGCCTCCATCCCGGTGCGCCTCTCGAGTTCAACGGCCAGTCGCCGCGCTTCCATCGCCCGCGGCCCCTCCTCGCCGCGTTCGTCGAGCGGCAATCCCACGACAAACCCGCGGGCCTCAAGCTCGGTCGCCTTGGCCAGCAGCGTTGTGAGGGGCACCCGGTGCCCGGCCCGCCGCAGGATGAACCCGGCGGGTGAGGCGATCGTCCCCGACGGGTCGGCGATGGCGAGGCCGATACGTTTGGCACCCAGGTCAATGGCCATGAACCGTCCCAGCAGGTCGGAGCTCACTCGCCCTCCGCCATGCGCTCGAAGAACTCTTCATTGTCCTTCGTCCGGGCCATTCGCTTGAGCAGGAACGCGATGGCTTCGTCGGGCGCCATGTCTCCGAGGAAGTGCCGGATGAGGAACGCGCGGTTCTTTTCCTTGTCATTCAACAACAGTTCTTCCTTCCGCGTGCCCGACTTCAGCATGTCGATGGCGGGGAAAATGCGCCGGTTGGCGATCTCACGGTCGAGTACGAGTTCCATGTTGCCCGTGCCCTTGAACTCCTCGAAGATCACCTCATCCATGCGTGACCCCGTGCTGACCAACGCGGTCGCCACAATGGTCAGCGATCCACCGCCGTCGATCCGCCGCGCCGCGCCAAAGAACCGTTTGGGCTTCTCCATCGCCTTGGCGTCAACACCGCCGGACAAGATCTTGCCGGACATCGGCGTCACCGTATTGTGCGCGCGCGCCAGCCGCGTGATGGAGTCCAGCAGGATCACCACATCGCGCCCGGCTTCCACCAGTCGCTTCGCCTTTTCAATGGCCATCTCGGCCACCTGCACGTGCCTGGAAGCAGGCTCATCGAAGGTGGATGCGATGACCTCGGCCTTGGGCACGCTCGCAATGAAGTCGGTGACTTCCTCCGGCCGCTCATCAATGAGCAGCACGAAGAGCGTCACCTCGGGGTGATTCTCGGCAATCGCATTTGCCATCTGGTGGAGCAGGATGGTCTTGCCCGCCCGGGGCGGGGCCACGATCAATCCGCGCTGTCCCTTGCCAATCGGCGCAATGAGGTCCACCACCCGCATCGACAGGTTTCCCGACTTGGTCTCGAGACGCAGACGCTGGTCGGGATACTTCGGGCGCAGGTTGTCGAACGGCAGGCGCGCCTGGATCCGTTCCGGCGGAAGGCCGTTGACCTCGTCCACCTGCAGCAGCGCGAGGTACTTCTCCCACGACTTCGGCGGGCGCACACGCCCCCGCACGGTGTCGCCCGTGCGGATGTGGAAACGCCGTATCTGCGCCTGCGAGACGTAGACATCGTCCGGGCTTGCGAGATAGCTGTACTCGGCGCTGCGCAGGAACCCGAAGCCCTCACGGCCCACTTCGAGGGTACCGTCCGCGTCGAGCGCCGTCCCCCGTTCGAGCAACGCGCGCTCGATATGATAGATGAGGTCGGGTTTGCGGTGGCTCGCACTTTGGGGGAGTTGAAACTCCTCGGCCAGTGCGACCAGTTCGGCGAGCGGCTTGCCGCGAAGTTCGGAGATGTCCATCGGGGTGCAGTGCGCAGGGTGGGATTCGAACCCACGACCTTCGGCTCCGGAGGCCGACGCTCTATCCAGCTGAGCTACCCGCGCGGTACCGCCGCCGGAGGTGATCGAGCTCTGGGTGCGGCGGAGTTCCCGGCGTGCCACACGACCCTGGACGCTCGGGAGGCGAAAGGTACCCCGGGCCAAAGGGGCGGACAAGCTCGCCGGATCGGTGTACCCGACGGTTCGGCCACATCCTGGGCTCCGGGCGGTCTTCTTGACGCTGGCAACCCCGTTCGCGAAACTGAGCGAAGCCCTCGCCCACGAATCACCGAATGAGAATCCTCGCCCTCCTGCCCGATGACTCCGAGCGCGCGCTTCGGCGGGTGTTGAATCCGTCGGATACGCTCCGCCGTGTGTTCACGCTCCCCGCGCTGACCGCATCGGTGAGCGCGGAGCGAGTGGACGCCATTGTGTTCGATCCGACGACTCTGGGTTCGGCAGAGTGGGCGGAGGCCTGTTCGCTGTTGGAGGACGTCCGCCTCCCCGTGCTGCTCTACGCGCCGCTCAGCCCGGCACACGCCCCGCGGCTGGTCCAGGCCAGCGCCGTGGGCGTCCATGAAATGTTGTTGCGGGACGTGGACGATGATCCGGTCACGGTGCGACGACGACTCGAGTCCCTGCGCATGCCGGAGCCACCGGCGGCCGTTTTGTCGCTGATTGCACCGCGCATGGTGACGTTGCCGGCGATGCTGCAAAGTGTCATCGTGCCGCTTTTCTGCGCGGCCCGAATTCCGCGTTGGGTGGACGGTGTGGCCCAGGCGGCAGGAATGCCCCGGCGCAGCATTGATCGATGGATGGCACGCGCGGAGATTGGTGGAACGGCGACGCTCCTTGATGTCGCGCGACTTGCCCGGGTGTGGGCGCCCCTCGTGGACCGGCACGAGTCGGCGGCCGAGGTGGCGGTGAGCCACGGGTACCGACGCGTTCGCATTCTCGCGGACCATACCGCCCGGATCGTGGGCGTCTCGCCCTCAGCGGTCGGCGTGTCGCTCTCACGCAAAGCGTTCGTGGAGCGGCTCGCGGCGCATGCCACGCGAGGCTGACGGTCAGTCGGGGCGACAGGATTTGAACCTGCGACCTCCTGCTCCCGAAGCAGGCGCTCTACCGGGCTAAGCTACGCCCCGAATTCGGTAGGTCTCCATCGTACAGCTGGTACTGACAAGTGCGCCCGGAGAGACTCGAACTCCCAACCTTCTGATCCGTAGTCAGATGCTCTATCCAATTGAGCTACGAGCGCAGCACTTCCCGCCACCCCGCACACGCTGACGGCGAGCCCTGAAAAATAGAAGCGCCCGGGGGTCAGGTCAACGCCGACCTCTCCGGGCGCTTCTGTTTTCGATGAATTTCTACTTGTACCGCATACTGCAAACCGCCTACTGCCTACTCGTTGTTGTCGTTTCGGTCAGGGCAGCGGCGCGTACCGCACGCCCGCCACCCCGCCCTTGGCGAACTCGGCTTTGCCCTGGCCGCTGGCATTCGGTGCCACCGGGCCGACGTTGACCGTCTGCTTCTCGATCACGGCACCGGTCTTGTCCAGGAACTCGAATTCAACCGCGAACGACTTGGCCGTGGTGTTGCGATTCTCGATCTCGAACAGGAGCTCGGTCTTGTCCTTTCCGCGATCAAAGCTCCGGAACTCCAGCTTGTGCTTCATGCCATCCGACTTGGCGCTGTACGCCACAGCGGAGTCGGTATGCATCTTCTTGGCCGCGGCGTCGGTGGTGCCGTCGGCAAGACCCTTGTACGCGTAGGCGAAGAGGAGAACGTTGTCGGGGTTCGATGGATCGAGCGCGACCAGGCGCGTGACGATCGGCAGCATCTCAGCCGAACGCTTGAGGTCAAAAAGCGTGGCCGCGTAGTTGTAGAGGTACTCGCGTGAGTAGGGATTGGCTGTCGTCGCGCCCTTGAAGATGTCGGCGGCATCTGCGGCTCGCTGCATCTGGACCGCGATGATCCCGGCCTGTGCCAGCGCCATGTCTCCCATCTTCGTGGTGTTCTGCTTGGCGAACTCAAGCACCTTGAGCGCCGGGACGCTGTCCTTGGTCAGCGCCCAGTGCGTCGAAATGGCGTTGATGGCGAACGGTGTCTCTTCGGACTCCGGGTGCTCCAGCACCACCTGCAGGTAGGCTGCCGCCGATCCCGTGGTCAACTCCGCCTTGCGGCCACCCTCCGCCTTGCCGGCGAACTCACCCTGCAAGCGGCCGAGGTTGAACATCAGGTTCGAGCGAATCTTCGCGTTGGCCGTGTCCGTCGCCAGCTTCTCCACGGCGATGCCGAGGTACTTCACGAGGTTGGCCTCGTCGCCCTTGGCCTGGTACATCCGCCAAAAGACGTCGTACGGCTGCGGCGCATTCGGCGAGAGAATCATCGCGCGGTTGGCCGACCGCTCTGCCGAGTCGAGCTGGTTGGTCTTGAGGGCTTCGTAGGCCGCAGCGATGCGGTTGGAGAACGGCTTGTACTCGCGCCACTGTCCGATTTCGTCCGCGCAATTCGGCTTCGCCGCGACGACCATCTTGAGCAGCGAGTCGGCGCTCACAACCAGGTCAACAGTCGCCGCCTTGTCGCCGGGCATGTTGAGGTTGCCGCGCGTCTGCACTTCACCGCCGAACTCAATGGCAAGGAGCATGAACTGCGCGGCCATATAATCGCGGCCGAGCGCGTTCTGCGCTGTGGACTTGTCAAATACGCTCTTGAAGGCCTCGCGGATTCCCTTCATTCCCTCGTCGGGAGCCTTTGCGGCGACCACCTTGGAGCGGGCGATCATCGCCTTGGCCAGCTCTGACGGCGCCATGGTTTCCACGTCGCACACCGGACCGGCTGCGGCAGCGGTGGCGGCCGCCGCATTCTGTGCACCCGCTTGGGCGGCTGCGGCAACGGTGGCGAGGGTAAGGAACGCGGGAAGACGATACATGCGGAACATGGCAACTCACCTGATCGGGGGATTGCTCTTAAGAACGCGCGGCACGGTGCCGACGTTCGTGAGGCTGGGGGTGGTGATGGGTTGCAGCCTCGGCCTACAGTTACTACCCCGCCACCTGGCGGAATGGGCGGTACAAGACTCGAACTTGTGACCTCCACGATGTCAACGTGGCGCTCTAACCAACTGAGCTAACCGCCCTACGGATCGGCCTTTACGAGGCCAGAGCGGGAAACGGGACTCGAACCCGCGACCCCAACCTTGGCAAGGTTGTGCTCTACCAACTGAGCTATTCCCGCGAACTGCCTTTTTTGCATTACCCCTGCGGCTATGTACGACCAAAAACTCCGGCGATGGAGGCGAGCGGGATCGAACCGCTGACCTCTTGAATGCCATTCAAGCGCTCTCCCAACTGAGCTACGCCCCCCTGCCGGCATTCGCTACAAACTGCGGCCGAACCAGGCGCCGCACTCCCGGAACACGGAATCAGGTCAGCCAAACCGAGTTAAGCCGACTGTACGCGTCCGACAGGAATCAAAAAAGCTATCCGTCGGTAAGACAGGGGTCAACCCAAGTGTTGGCAAATCCTGCACTTTGCGCTATTTTTTCACTCCTTTTGAAACCCGACCCTGTGGAGGCGGCGTTCCGATGAAAGCCAAAGCTCAACGTCGGAAGCCAACGTCCACCAGGAAGCCCGTGACGACAAAAACGACGTCCAAGAAGTCCACCGCAAAACCCAAGGCCTCGGCCAAGCCGAAGGTGGTGGCAAAGCCCAAGCGCGCAGCCAGGGGCAACATCGCCGCATCCGCGAAGCCCGCCGCTTCCAAGTCCGCGCCGGCCAAGGCGACCCCGGCCACGAAGCCCACGGTTGCGCGCGCTGCCGTGACGGTCGCATCCGCCGCACCCATCGCATCCACCCAGGCACAAGTGTCCGTTGCATCCGAACCAAAGGCCCGTCGGCGACGCCGTACCGCGCCGGCAGGCATCGCGCCCAGTGAGCCCGAGCGCGACATCCTCGATCAATACCTCTACGAAGTCTCCACGTACCCGCTGCTCAAGGGGCACGAAGAGATCGACATCGCCCGCAAGATTCGCGCGGGCGACGCTGACGCACTTCAGGAGCTGGTCAAGCGCAACTTGCGCTTTGTCATCTCCGTGGCCAAGAAGTACCAGAACCGCGGCCTGCCGCTGATCGACCTGATCGGCGAGGGGAACGTGGGGCTGCTCACCGCCGCGCGGAAATTCGATCCCGACCAGGGTGTGAAGTTCATCTCGTACGCCGTGTGGTGGATTCGGCAGGCGATTCTCTCGTCGCTGGCCCGGCAGGGGCGTACGGTCCGCGTTCCGCTCAACCGGACGGCCGATCTCTCCCGCATCATCAAGGCGTCGGAGATCCTGCGGCAGAAGCTCCGCCGCGAGCCGACGCCCGAAGAACTGGCGCAGCTCACGGGCCTCTCCGTGGATGTCGTGCAGTCGCTGGCCGCGCTCAATACCGGCGACGTGCGCCTCGATGCACCGATGGATCCGGACGGCGATCGCTCGCTGATCGAGCGCTTCGTGGCCGACGAGATGCCCGACACCGAGGAAGAGGCGATGAACCGCTTCCTCAACGACGAGATCGAATCGGCGCTCAACACGCTCCCCCCGCGGGATGCCAAGGTGCTCCGGCTCTACTTCGGGCTCGAAGGCGGCCGCGAGCACACCCTCGAGGAGATCGGTTCCATGCTCGGCGTCACCCGAGAGCGGGTGCGCCAGCTGCGGGACAGGGCGCTCAAGCGGTTGCGTGAAGGCGAAGTGGGCAGGGCACTCGGCAGCTTTGCCGCCTAAGGAACGACAACGACGCGTGTGCGGTTTGCCGTAAGCAGTTCACGGAAGACGGAAAGGGGGTCGGCGCCTAGCGAGCCCCGACCCCTTTCCTGTTGTCCGCCAACCGCCAACCGCCAACCGCACACTCGAAGTTTTATTTCAGGACGCTCATGACCCATCCTTGGTCCAGATCAGGATGATCCCGCATCCGCTGTCGAATCCCGCCCAGCGTGGGGGGATCGTCGCCGAGCCGTTGTAGACCTCAATACCCGCCAGCAACCGCGGGGAGGGGAGCATGTCGAGGTTGAACGGCGTCGGCATTTTCACGTCGTCCACAAACACGAGCATGGGGCAGTAGCCGCCGCCGCCGCTGTTTGCACCCGTGATAGACCCCGTCTCGCGCCTGCTCAGCGCAAGCTGCTCGGGCATGCCGCCACTTCCCTTGCTGTTGTTCGGGCTGACGTTGACCGTCATGAAGCGCCGCATCAGGTCGGTGGAGTACACCGCGTTGCGCTTTCGGATCTCTTCTTCAGTCATGAACTCGCCGCGCCCGGACTTGCGCCGTGCGTCGAACTCGGTCATGCGCAGCGAGATGGACGGCGTGCTGACGATTGCGGGAGCCAGCGTGGTCAGACCGCGTTCGAGCGTGTATGAGAGGCGCAGCGTGTCGGCAGCTGCGAGTTCGATCGCCACGGACACCGGCGTGTAGCCGCCGCGCCTGACGACCAACACGTATGACCCGGCGGGCACGGCATTCATCCGGAAGCGCCCGTTTGGCCCCGTGTTCACCTTCACATTGGTCGCAAGGATCTTGATTTCAGCGCCGAAAATCGGATTCAGTGCGCTATCGCTAATGAAACCGTCGATAGTCCCCGTCCCGGGGCGCCGTGTTTGCACCGAGTCACGCGCGGGCGCACCTGGGAGCCCGCGCCGCGCCACCTGCGCCTCTGTGGCGGTGACCAGCAATCCGCTGGCCAGCACGGCCGCGATGGGGAGG
>JARIET010000113.1 GCA_031127185.1 Gemmatimonadota bacterium
GACGATACAGCCAAGTCGCTTGGCCGTCTCACGTGGAATCCGCTCAAGCACATTGATCCATTTCTCACGATCATCATGCCGCTCGTGAGTTTTCTTGTCGCGGGAATTGCTTTCGGTGGTGCCAAGCCGGTGCCGGTCGACCCCCGCCGATATAAGCAGTACGTGCGCGGAGACATCATTGTCTCGCTCGCAGGCGTGGTGACGAACATGGCGCTCGCCGCGCTGATACTGCCGGTGGTCGTCGGGCTCGGTCTCATCGCGCGCAACGTGCCCGCGCTCGGTGACTCCATTTCGCTGTTACAGATCATGTGCATCTATGGCATCACGATCAACCTCGTGTTGGCCGCCTTCAATCTCATCCCGATTCCGCCACTCGATGGCTCGCATGTGTTGAAGCATGCGCTGCCACTCCGACTCGCGATCGCCTACCAGAAGCTGGCGCGCTTCGGCTTGATCATCGTATTCCTGCTGGTCGGTATGGGTCGTGGTGTGCTCGATGCGTGGATGGCTCCAGCGTTCTACCTCAACAGTCTCGCCCTCAAGATCTGTGCGCCGTATGTCGAGTTGGGCCGCTGGGGCGCTCTGGTGGGCGCATGACGTCGCCGCGCCCCGACACCCGCGCCGGTGAGCCGCAGGCGACCTTCGTCGTCGAGCTCGCGGCGTTCAACGGTCCGCTCGACTTGTTGCTGAGTCTCATCCGTGACGAGAAACTCGACATTTACGACATCCCCATCGCGCGCATCTGCGAGCAGTTCCTCGCGCGGATGCACGAGCTCGCGCTGAACGACGCTGCGGAGTATCTGGAGATGGCGGCCCGGCTGCTGCGCATCAAGGCCCTGATGCTGCTGCCGAGGCACGAAAGCGACGAAGGCTGGGAAGATCCGCGGGCGGAACTGGTGCGACGCCTCCTGGAGTACCAGCAGATGCGCGAAGTCGTGGACCTGCTCGAGCGGCGTGGCGAGGATCGCCGCAACCGTTTTGCGCGCGCGTGGAGCCCGACGTTGATGGCGCCGCCGCAGGCACCACTGGCGCTTTCGCTCGCTGAATTGCTGGTCGCTGTCGACCGCGTCCTGCGCGCGGTCAAGAAGCCCGGAATGCACGACGTCGTGCCGCGGGCCCTCGACGTGGATGGCGCCATCGCCATTGTGAAGGCCGTACTTGCTTTGCGTGCCACCGCTCGCTGGCGTGATGTGGTCCGCGCCGATGCCGAACCGTGGGAAGTGCTCTCGGCGCTGCTCGCGTTGCTCGAACTTGCCAAGCGCAGCGAACTGAAGCTTGCGCAACCCCGCCCATTCTCAGACGTGGAGATTCGCCGTGAACTCGCTGGCGAAGCTGCTTGAGGCCGCGCTCTTCGCGAGCCCGCGCCCTATTCCGGCCGAAGAACTCGCCGTGCTCGACGAGGATTCGTCGAAGGCGGCTATCGCTGCCGCGCTCGAGGAGCTTCGCGAGCACTACGACGTGGACGGACACGGCGTCGAGCTGGTGGAGCAGGGCGGCGGCTGGCAGATCCTGACCCGCCCCGAGTACACGGAAGCGATCGAACGGGCGCAAATGGCCGTGCGACCGAGCCGGCTCTCAGCGGCAGCGCTGGAGTCGCTGGCGATCATTGCGTACCGCCAACCGATCGGTCGCGCTGAGATTGCCGAGATCCGCGGCGTGGATGTCGGCGCGATCCTGAAGTCACTGTTGGAGCGGGGGCTCATCGAAGTCACCGCGCGTGGCGAAGGACTCGGTCGTCCACTGCTCTACGGCACGACGCCGCTCTTCCTGGAGATGTTCGCGCTGCGCCACCTCGAAGAACTCCCGCGCGTGGACGAGCTCGCCATTGCATTGCGGCGTTCAGGAAGCGACACGGAGTCCGACGCGCCAGCCCTGCCGGAGCCGGCGCCGAAGGCTGCTCCGGACGCAGTCGGCGCGTCAGCGGTCGCCGTACCGGCGTGAGTGAGTCGATGCGCCTGCAGCGCGCAATGGCGCGGGCGGGCGTGGCGTCCCGTCGCGGCGCGGAAGAACTGATCGCGGCCGGGCGCGTGCGCGTCAACGGGGTAGTCGCGACGATCGGCCAGTCGGTCACGCCGGGGACGGATGCCATTACGCTGGACGGCAAGCCCGTGGCCGCGCCCCCGGCGCAGGCCAGCTGGTATGTGCTGAACAAGCCGTCAGGCACCATCACCACGAGGGACGACCCGCAGGGGCGTCAAACCGTGTTTGCCCTGGTCCCGAACGACCCGGGCTTGACCTACGTGGGGCGTCTCGACTACCTCACCGAAGGGGTACTGCTTTTTACCACGGATGGCGATGCGGCGCATAAACTCACGCACCCGAGTAGCGAGATCGAGCGCACCTACGTCGCCACCGTTACCGGTGATGTTCGCACGGCCCTGCGAACACTCCGCAATGGACTGACACTCGACGACGGGCCCGTGCATGCGAGATCGCTGTCTGCCGAACCGGCCGAGCATGGGCACTGGAACCTCGAGCTGACCCTCACCGAAGGGCGCAATCGCGAGGTGCGGCGCGTTTGCGAAGCACTCGGGCTCGATGTCCACCGACTCCTCAGAACCCGGTTTGGGCCGATCGATCTCGGCCGACTGCCCCGTGGGCAGTGCCGCCCGCTCACGGCCCGCGAACTTCAGCTCGTCCACGCTTTATAATGGTTAGGCTCAGCTGAATACCACCTCGCACCAGACCGACGTGACTACGCACAATGACCCGGCGGCAACACGCGCCCTCGATCATGCGCTCGTTCAGGATATTCTGCGCCAGGTCGCGCGGCGCGTGGTGGGTCAGGAGGCGATGGTTGAGCGGTTGATGATCTCGATGCTCACCGGCGGGCACGTCCTGCTTGAGGGCGTGCCGGGGCTCGCAAAGACGTTGACGGTGCGAACGCTGGCCGAAACCGTGCGCACGAACTTCAGCCGAATCCAGTTCACGCCCGATTTGCTTCCCGCAGACGTGATCGGCACGCAAGTGTTTGACCAGGCAACGGGGAAGTTCTCGGTCAAGCGTGGGCCAATATTCGCCAACATCGTCCTGGCGGACGAGATCAATCGCGCGCCGGCCAAGGTGCAGGCGGCACTGCTCGAGGCGATGCAGGAAAAGCAGGTCACGATCGGCGGCACGAGTTTCACGCTCGACGAACCGTTTCTTGTTCTCGCAACGCAGAACCCGATTGAACAGGAAGGGACCTATCCGCTTCCCGAGGCGCAGATTGATCGCTTCATGCTGAAGCTGCGGGTGGGGTATCCATCGCGCGACGAGGAAAAAGAAGTGATGCGGCGGATGGCCGGAGGCTCGGCCATTGCCGTCGAGGCCGTGGCCGGTCCCGAACAGATCATGGCGACTCGTGCGCGCATCGCGGCGCTGTTCCTCGACGAGCGCATCGTCAACTACATCGTGGACCTGGTCCACGCGACGCGGGCTCCGGGTGAGATCGGACTTGCGGATATCGTCCCACTGATCGAGTTCGGCGCAAGCCCGCGTGCGACAATCGCGTTGGCCCAGGCATCGCGCGCGCATGCGTTCCTGCGCGGACGCGAGTTTGTCTCCCCCGACGACGTGCGCGCCATGGCGCCCGATGTGCTGCGGCACCGCGTGCTCCTCACGTACGAGGCCGAAGCGGAGAATGTGGCCAGCGACGAAGTCATCAACCGCGTGCTCGCGGCGGTGCCCGCGCCGTGATGGCGGGGTAAGGCGGCATGGCGGCGATCTCGCCGGACATCCTGCGGCAGGTGAAGCGCATCGAGCTTCGCACCCGGGGCCTCGTGAATTCGCGCTTCGTGGGGGAATACCACTCCGTGTTCAAGGGGCAGGGCATGGAGTTCTCGGAGGTGCGCGAGTACCAACCCGGCGATGAAGTCCGCACCATTGACTGGAATGTCAGCGCGCGCATGCGGCGCCTCTTCGTCAAGCGGTACGTCGAGGAACGCGAGCTGACCGTGATGCTGATCGTGGACTGCTCAGGGTCCAGTCGGTTCGGTACCGGGGAGCGGGACAAGCAGGCGATGGCTGCGGAGCTGGCCGCCGTGCTGGCGCTGACCGCCACCCGCAACAACGATCGCGTCGGCCTGATTCTCTGTTCCGACCGTCCCGAGCACACCGTTCCGCCGCGCAAGGGCCGGCGACACGCGTTGCGTCTGGTGCGCGATGTGCTCGCCTGGCCGACTTCGGCACGGCCCACAGATCTGGGTGTTGCGCTCGATTACGCAGTGCGTGCACTGTCGCACCATTCGCTCGTGTTCGTCATATCCGACTTTGTTACGCCGCCGATTGAGCGTCAGTTGCGCATGGTGTCGCAACGGCACGACCTCGTGGCGGTTGTCCTCGATGACCCAGGGGAGCGCCAGCTGCCGAACCTCGGAGTCAGTCGCCTGGTCGACGCCGAAACTGGGCGCCTGGTGGAGATCGACACGAGCGATCCGACCGTGCGAAGTGGATACCTGTGCGCGATTGATGCGGAGCGTGTGGCGCGCCAGCAACTGCTCCGGCGGCTCGCCATCGATGAAGTCCTGGTCCGTACCGAGGCCGGGTGGGCGGAACCGTTGCTGCGGTTCTTCAACACGCGAGAAATTCGCGGTCGGCGCATTCGGAGGCGCTGATGTGGCCGCCGCTGCTCGTCGCATCGCTGGTCGCATCGCAGTTCGCGTCGTTGCGCCTGACGGCGCAGACCGATGTGCAGCAGGCCCTTGTTGATGTGACCCGGTCGGCGGACACCGTGACCGTCGGCGATGCCTTCACTGTACGGATTCGGATACGCGCGCCCAAGGTCGCGACGATTCGGTTTCCGGATGTTCCCGCCTCGGCAGATGCCATCGAACCGGTCGATCCGCGTGCCGTCGAGGACGGCCCCCCGGGTGACCTGCTCGACCGCACGGCGACATATCGATTTGTTGCGTGGGACGTTGGTTCGCGAGGCCCCGTCTTTGAGCCCGTCACTATCACGGTGGCGGGCCAGTCACGCGCGATTGCAGTGGTCGTACCGCCGGTGTTCGTCAGATCGCTCCTGCCGGCCGATTCAGCGGGCCATGAGCCGCGCGATGCGCGTGCGCCCGTACCGTTGCCGGGACGCCTATGGCAATTTGTTTTTCTTGGCGCGATCGCCGTGGCGCTTTTGGTTATCTACTGGCGTCGGTGGCGCCGAATGCGTCGGGAGCGTGCGGCGGCCACAGGAACGGATGCCTGGCAAGATGTGCGAGCGGCATGGCAGGCTCTCGATGCGCTCAAATTGGATGAGGCCGGTGAGCCGGGGCGGCATGTCATTGCCCACGTGGATGTTCTCCGGCACTATCTCGCACGCCGCTTCCCGCCGGTTGCGCTGACGCTCAACGGTGGTGAGGCCACAGCCGTGCTCGCGGATCTCGATTTCCCGGTTCCCGTTCCGCGAGTCGCCGATCTATTGGCGCGCGATTCCGAGTTGAGGTTTGCGCACGCGGGGATAGCACCGGACGAGGCGGTTGCGCTCGCCGCCGAGGCGCGCGACATCACCGCGCAGGTTCAGTTGGCGCACGAAGCACGCTTACGCGCCATTGAGCGGCCGCCGCGCCCGAGGCGGCGATGAACTGGTGGTCCCGAATCGGGTTCGGTGCACCGTGGTGGCTGGCGCTGCTGTTGCTCGCCATGGGCTGGCTCTGGTGGCGCCGGCGCCGGCGGCCGGCCGCCATTCTCTTTTCGCGGGTGGACCTGCTCACGCGCGCAACGGCGCGTGGCAAATGGGTTGCGCGCGCCATCCTCACCGCGCGGATCGTCGCGATTCTTGGTGTCGGTCTCGCGGTCGCGCGACCTCGGGCCGGCGCGCGCGCAGAACAGGTGGAGTCCGACGGAATCAGCATCATTCTCGCCGTGGACATTTCCAGTTCGATGCTGGCGGAAGACTTTCAGCCGCTCAACCGGCTCGAAGTCGCCAAGCAGCGAGTGAAGGACTTCATCAGCGGGCGAACGGTAGATCAAGTCGGCATCGTGGCGTTCTCCGGTGAGGCGCTGACACAGGTCCCGCTCACGGTGGACTACCCGGTGTTGCTGGCGGCGGTCGATGCGCTGCAGCCGGGCCAACTGGACGATGGAACGGCAATTGGAACCGGGATCATCACGTCGGCAAATCGGCTGCGCGATGCACCCGGCCGTTCGAAGGTGCTCGTCCTGCTCACCGACGGCGTGAACAATCGCGGCACCATCGACCCCCGTACCGCAGCGGATGCCGCGGCGGCGCTCGGCATTCGGATCTACACCATCGGTGTTGGCAGCGAGGGAATGGCGCCCGTCCCGGTTGGCCGCGGTGTCTTTGGACTTCGCTACGAGAATAGACCGGTCGAGATTGACGAAGCGTTGCTTGAGTATGCGGCGCAGATCAGCGGTGGCCGCTACTTCCGTGCGCGCGACGGCGCGGCGCTGCAGCGTATCTACGAACAGATCGACCAGCTGGAGCGGGCGCCCATTCGAGCGAAGCGATACGTACGGTATCAGGAGCTCTACCGCTGGCCCCTCGCGATTGCGGTGGGCGCGCTCCTGTTCGAGCTGATGCTCGTGGGGTGGCGAGGGCCCGTGCCATGAAGTTTGCGGTCGATTTTCCAGGACTGGCTTGGCTCGCACTGCTCGCGCCCGTGATTGCCGCGGCGGCATTTGCCTGGCAGCACCGGCGGCGGCTGAAGCGGATCAATGCGTTGGGGGGCGAAGCGGCCGTCGCGCGCCTGGCCCCGGCTGGAATTCGGCGCCCCCCGGTCGCGCGGGCCGTACGGCTCTCCGGAGCACTCGCGCTCGCGACTTTTGGACTCGCGGGACCGCGCTGGGGCTCGGGTACGCAAGTCGTGCGGCAGCGCGGTCTCGATGTCGCCATCGCAATGGACGCGTCGCTCTCCATGCTGGCCGAGGACGAGAGGCCCAGCCGGTTGCAGCGGATGCGCCAGGAAGTTCGGCGCTACCGGGCCTCATCGCCCGGTGACCGAAATGCGTTGATCGCCTTCGCCGGCAAGAGCTACATCCTGACGCCGCTGACCACCGATGACGGCGCGATCGAACTTCTCCTCGACAACTTCGACCCCAATCTCGTCGGCTTGGCGGGAACGGCGTTGGCGCCCACCATCATCCAGGGCACACAACTGCTGCAGGCTGCCAACGGCTCGGCGAGCCGCGCCCTGGTGATCCTGAGCGACGGTGAAGCGTTCGATGATCACGATGCGGCGCTGGCGGCCGCGCGCGAGGCGAAGCGTGCAGGCATCAGTATCATCACGGTTGGCTTTGGAACCACGGACGGGTCTACGATCCCGATCCGTGAAACCGGCGGCGAACTGGCGAAGCGCGATGAGAACGGACAGATCGTGATCACGAAGTACGACCCTGAGCTGCTCCAGCGCGTGGCCGATGCATCAGGTGGCGAGTTTGTGGCGGCTACCGAGGGCGACCGCGGGGGACGAATCACGCAGGCCCTGGCCCGGCTCGACGCCGAGCAGCGCGACGTCGAGGAGGGACTCTCGCGCCCGCTGCGAATCAGCTGGTTCCTCGTCCCAGCGCTGCTGCTGCTCCTGCTTGATGCGTGGCGAATCGACGGGGGAAACTGGAATCGCGTGCGTCGTGTCCTCCGGCTGGCGGTGCCGGCGCTGCTTGTCGCGCTCCTGGCACACCGGGTGGAGGCACAGAGCGCCGCTCGGCTGTATGACGAGGGCAGATTTGCGGAGGCAGCGGCGCGCTGGCGTGTGGCGATCAACAAGGGCGACTCCCGAGCGGCAACGCTTTACGACCTGGGCACGGCGCTGCTCGCCGCCGACTCTCTGGGCACAGCTGAAGAGGCGCTCGAGCGCGCGGCCGCCACACCTGAGACGCGGTTGCGGCGTTTGGCGCTGTACAACCTTGGGCTCGCGCGCCTGCGTCGGGCGATGAAGCCGGAGGAGCCCGAGCGGCAGCGCGCCGCCGACGCAGCCCTGTCGACGTACCGCACGCTGCTGCAGGAGCAGCCCGGAGATGCCGACGCGAAGTGGAACTACGAACTTGCGTTACGCGTGAAACGTTCGGAGAGCAGCGGCGGGCAGCGGGAACAGCCGCAGCGCCAACCGCAGCAGGATCAGACGCAACAGCAAAAGCAGGATCCGCAAATGTCACGGCAGCAGGCGGAGCAGTTGTTGGCGGCGGCATCGCGCGACGAACGCGATACCCAGGCGCGCAAGCAGGCGGGCAACCGCACACAGCGTCCGCCGGGCGGCAAGGAGTGGTGAGGTCGGCATGATCTCCACGGCGATACTCGGCGCGCTCCTCTCGC
Organism: Gemmatimonadota bacterium; assembly: GCA_031127185.1. Lineage (GTDB taxonomy): Bacteria > Gemmatimonadota > Gemmatimonadetes > Gemmatimonadales > Gemmatimonadaceae > Fen-1231. Next base: position 8,243 of record JARIET010000113.1, read on the forward strand.
TCCAGGCGCCACAAGGGCCATTGCCCGAGGTGGTCACGCGATCCAGGGTCGATCGCGCGCGTGGCGTGGATTTTCACGCGCTGGTTGTTCCGGAGACTGTGTACGTGGGCCAACAGGCGACCTACCAGCTGGGAGTCTTCCTCGATCAGGATACGCGGCAACGCATTCGGCGAAACCCCGAGTTCCAGCCGCCGGAGACACGCTCGCTTCTCTCGTATGACCTCAAGGAACGCGCGCCCGGCTCCATCACGGGCACGGTCGATGGGCGCGTGTATGAGATGCACATTTTTCGCCTTGCGCTCTTTCCCCTCACGCCGGGTCGGTACCCGATTCCACAGGCGCGGCTGACTTACACGCTGCCGCAGACCGCCAGCTTCTTCAGCCGCGAAGAGTCATTCACGTTGCGGTCGGAGGACGTGGCGTTCGTC
>JARIET010000114.1 GCA_031127185.1 Gemmatimonadota bacterium
CTCGGCTTTCTTGGCGACCAGGGCGCCCTCAAGCGGATTGAGGTGGACGTCCAGCTCTCGGATGCGCCCAAGCCGACGCGCGGAACTGCACTTGAACTCGAGCAGGCCATCGCGAACCTTGTCCTCAACGCCGCTGCGGCAATGCCGGAGGGCGGACGGCTTGTCATCTGGGCTGAGCGATTCAATCGTAAGGCAATGCTCGAGGCGTCTGAGCGGCGCGGCACCGATGCCGGCGAAGCGAGAATTCTGCATCCACGCCGCCAGGATGATCGGCTCTCCACCTGGCTGGCCTCGCTGGACGTGGAGGAGGTCGTGAAAATCGTCGTGGCCGACTCTGGGCACGGATTTCACCACGGCAACCTCGAGCAGGTGTTCGAACCCTTCTTCACGATGAAAGCCGAAGACGAAGGGATCGGCCTTGGGCTGACCGTGGTGCGCCGCGTGGTCGACGCGATGGATGGCATTGTCTGGGCGCAGAAGTCGCGTGAGGGTGGCGCAGCGTTCCACATCGTGCTGCCGGTGAATCCCGACGTGCAATAGCGCGGTACGTCGTGCAGCGATTTTGGTGACGCGATGGCGCCGATGCGGCGCCATCGTGCGTTCCATGATTGCTCGTCAGAGGGGATTCTCCATCGTCGAGGCGCTCGTCGCCACGATCCTGGTGGGTGTGGCCAGCACACTCCTGGCCAGCGCGCTCACGGTTCGCACCGTGGCCCGCCGAGGCGCCGCGCGGGATGCCGCAGCCGCGGGCGCCCTCGGTGACCTGCTCAGGGTGCTCGCGGCGCGGCCCTGCCTGGCCGCCGACACATCGGCGGAATCCACTCGCGAAACTGCGATGGGCAAGGCTGACGTGCGCTGGCACGCACGGCGCGCCGGTGCCGGTTGGGCGTTTGCAGAATCGGTTTCGGTTCGTTTGGGCAGTGACGACGGCCGCAGCGTGGTCGCGACGGAGGGAAGGGTGCCATGCACGTGAACCGGAGCGGGGCCACGTCACTCGCCGAGCTCTGCATTGCGCTCGTGCTCGGGTCCGTGGCGGCCGCGGTTGGGCTGGGGGTGCTCGTTACCGCGGAACGACATGCGCGGCGTGACCGCGACTCGGGTCGGGAGTCGCAGGCCGTTCGGGACGTGTCGCACGTGCTCGTCACGGAAGTGGCGTCGGCGCGCGCGGGCTCCATTGTGGCACGCGGGGACACCGCTATCGACATCGCGTCGCATGTTGGCGTGTCCGTCGCCTGTCGCGTCGGCGCCGATGAACTGGTGCTCCCACCGGCGCAGACCTCACTCGCGGCGCCGTACACCCATTGGCGGCACGTTGCAGAGGCGGGTGATCAACTGAGCGTGTGGGATACAACCGCTGGCGGTAGGTGGGTGTCGGCACGAGTCGATTCCGTGGCCGCCAAGCCGGACGGCGCAGGATGCCCCGCCGATGGCGCGTTCCGGTCTGTGGCAGACAGCGTGGTTCGCCGCCCGGTGACCTGGCTTCGGGTCTCTCCACCGCCGCCGCCCGGTGTCGTTCGCGGGGCCCCGGTTCGCGTCTATCGCGAGTTGCGGTGGATGCTCTACCGGTCGAGCGGCAAGGCGTGGTGGCTTGGCACGCGTCGGTGTAGCGCGGGATGCGCGGCCGCGCAGCCTGTCGCGGGACCGCTCGCGGCGCCGGGCGATTCGGGTTTGGTGTTCGAGCCCATGCCAGACGGCGGGCTTACAATCACACTGCGGGCCGAACCGCCCGTCCGCGGCGGTGGTTCCCCCGCCGCTCGGATTGTTGTGGCACCACACGGGGGCGCTCGTGACCGCGAATGACGGCTCTCCGGCTCGTGCGGGCGTGGCCGCGCCGCTCGCGCTCGCGGTGCTGCTAGCGCTGGCCCTGCTGTCGGCACTGTTCCTCGACGCATCGGTTGCCGATCAACGCGCCGGCCGCGCGGCGCTTGGCGCCGCGCGCGCCGCCGTGCTCGCTGAAAAGGCTCTTGAAGGTGGCCTCGCCTCGCGATTGGATACGGCCGCCGCCTCTGGACCTGTCGGGGCTGTGCTCCTGGAATTCCGGGTTGGCGGCGTGGATTCGACGCTGACCACGATCCGCCGTCTGCAGCCTGGCATTGCCGAGGTGCAGGTGCGCGTGGCGGTTCATTCGGGCGGGTTTCGGGTGATCGCCGGGCGGGTTGCGCACGCCCGCATGTACGGCGATTCGCTGGTGCCGTCCGACCTTGTGCTCCGGCCGCTCCCGGGCGCCTGGTGGGTGACAATCCCGTAGTTCGGCGTCGCGCCACCCAACCTTCGGGGGCAGTAGTTGTTACCTAGCCCTGAGCCCACTCGTGTTTTCTCGCGGACCGACCGCTCCGGACCCCGGGGTGGGAGGTTGCGTCTGTTACGGCGGGGCGGCAAGTTGTCTCCCCCACCCTAATAGTTGCAGCGAGTTGGATGAGCTTAGGGTTTTGGGGGTTGGGCACGCAGGAAGTGGCGGCCGTCCGGGCCGCCTCGGGATCCTTCGTGGGCGTGTGAAGGCAGCCAAGGGATCGTTCCGAAATGGCGCTTTTCGGTCGAAAGAAGACCACTGTTGGTCTCGACATCGGATCCGGCCTCGTCAAGGTGGTCGTGATCGATCACGCCAAGGGCGACCCTGAACTCGTCAAGGTCGTCATCACGCCGTTGCTCGCGGACGCGATCGTTGAAGGCGAAATCATGGACCCGGGGATCGTCTCCGAGGCGATCACCGCCACGCTGGCGGCGGCTGGCGTCACAACGAAGGAGATCGTCACCGCCGTCGGCGGTCGCGATGTCATCATCAAGAAAATCCAGATTGAGCGCGTGAAGGAACAGCAGGCGCGCGAACTGATGCGTTGGGAAGCGGAACAGCACGTGCCGTTCGACATGGAATCGGTCGAACTCGACTTCCAGATTCTCGACCCGGACGGCGACGCACCCGATATGAGCGTCTTGCTCGTCGCCGCCAAGCGTGAACTCATTGAGGCCAAGCTCCGGGTGCTGACCGAGGCGGGGCTCACGCCCGTAGTTGTAGACGTGGACGCATTCGCGCTCCACAATGCGTTTGAGCGTAACTATCCCGATGCGATGCAGGGCGTTGTCGCACTTGTCAACATCGGCCACGAAGTCACGAACGTGAACATCCTTGACGACGGGGTCCCGATCCTGACGCGAGACATCACCGTAGGCACGCGTCGGTTCCGCGAGGACTTGCAGCGTGATCGCGGACTCGGAACTGACGACGCGGCAGCGCTGCTGCAAGGGTATGATCGCTCGCCCGACCTCGACGCAGTGATCGAGGGCCGCGGCGAAGAGATCTCAGTGGGTGTTGAGCGCGCCGTGGCGTTTCTGGCCTCCTCGTCCCGATCGGCCAGTAACCTGCGCGGTGTATATATCTGCGGCGGTGGCGCGCGTATTCCCGGGCTTGCGCAAGCGCTCGGTGAGCGCCTGCGACTGGAAGTGATCCAGGCCAATCCGCTCAATGCCATAACAATTCGTGACGGCGCTCTCGACGACCTTGTCACTGACGAAGTGGCGCCCCTATTGATGCTTCCCATCGGCCTGGCGCTTCGCCAGCCTGCGTGAGCGCGCGGAACCGCACTGACCGATGATTGAAATCAACCTGCTTCCTGGCTCCCGAAAGTCCAAGCGGTCGAGGGCTACGTCCATCGACTTCCGGGCGATGTTTGGCGACCTCGGGAATCGGATTCGCGACCCGTGGCTGATCACGGCGGTCGTCGGGCTCGTCCTCGGGCTCGGCGGAACCGGGTTCATGTACTGGCGGACGACGGCGAAGGAAGCCGCGCTCGTCGAGGAACAACAGAAGGCTGTCCAGGATTCCACGCGCTTTGCCTCGGTCATTCGCGAACGTCTGGTGGCCGAAGCGCAGCGCGACTCAGTCTTCCGGCAAGTGGCGATCATTCGGGCCATCGATGCCTCGCGATTCGTCTGGCCGCACGTCATGGACGAGGTGATGCGGGCGTTGCCGCCGTACACCTGGGTGAAGTCCATGCAGCAGACCAGCGCAGTACCGGCCATTTCGCCCGAGGCTGAGGCAGGCGTGGGGTCATCGAGCGTCGGCAAGAGCAAGGCTGCCCAGCAGGCCGAGATGGATGAGGCCGCGGCCGCGTCGCTGGTCTCGATCCGGCTCGTGGGCCAGACCGTCGACATTCAGGCACTGACGCGATTCGTGCGCCAGCTCGAGGACTCGCCCTGGCTCGACAACGTCAACCTGGCGCGCACCGAAGACGTGCTCGCGCAGCCCTCGAACAAGGAAGTGAAGGAATTCACGATTGAAATGCGGATCAGTAGGCCCGACTCGTCGCTCATTCGACGCGTGCCGCTGACCCTCGGGGTGCGCTGAAATGGCCGGTCTACCCACCTCCCAGCGGGACCAGGTGCTCTTCGCCGTTGGCTTTCTGGCCATCCTCGGCGCGGCGGCGTACTGGTATCTGGTCGATAGTCCGCAGCGCGCGACCTTCGTGGCGATGCAGACGCACATCGACTCGCTCAACGCCGGCAACCAGAAGGCCCGCGCCCAGCTTGCCCGTGGCAACGTCGCGCAGATCAAGGCCGAGGCCGAGTCGCTTCGCGCCAACCTCGACGTGATGCGGCAACTCGTGCCGGTCAGCAACGAAGTGCCGGCTCTCGTGGAACAGGTGTCAAACGCCGCGCGGCGCGTGCGCCTCGACCTCGCCGGCATCGATCCGCAGCCGCCTATCGAAGGCGAGATGTTCGATACCTATCGGTATCAGGTGAAGCTGAACGGCAATTACCACGAAATTGCGCAGGTGTTGACGAACATCGCCTCGCTGAATCGCGTAGTCGCGCCGATCAACCTCTCGTTGCAGCTTGGAACGGCCCCTGGTGGTCGGGAGACACCGGGTCGCCAGTACCTGAACAGTGTGTTCCTGATCCAGACCTACGTCGTGCGCACGACGCCGCGTGCGGCGCCGCCGGGAGGCAAATGATGCGCCGCGCCGTTCGAGCCCTGGTCGCAGTGTTTGGCGCGCTCGCGCTTCCGGTGCTGTGCGCGGCATTCATCGCGCCGGCGGCCGTTGGCGCGCAGGCCATCACGCCGCCAAATATCAAGGGTCCGATCAACGCTGCAAAGTCTGCGGCTGAGAAAACCAACGAGCAGACGACAGCCGCCGAGCGCGTGAGTACACCGGCACCCGCGAAAGCTGCATCCGCGCCGCAAACCAGCGCACAGAAATCGGCGCCGGCCCCCGCAGGCGGTGCGCGTCCGGGCGATTCGGCCGGCGTCTCACAGGCCGGACGGCAACGCGGCGCGGTCACGGTGTACCGCGAGGCGTTCAGTTACGTCGATGGCGGCCGGCGCGATCCGTTCGTCTCACTGATGCTCTCGGGCGAACTACGCCCCATTCTCACCGACCTCCAGCTCACCGGTGTCGTGTACGACGAGGAACGTCCGGCCAACTCCGTGGCGCTTCTCGTGGATATCAGCACCGGCGAGAGCTATCGCCGCCGCATCAACGAAGTACTCGGCCGAATGAAGGTCACGAAAATCGGCCGGGAAGACATCACGTTCAGTATCGACGAATTCGGCCTCAGCCGATCGGAGACGCTGATCATCGATAAGACGAAGAAAGCCGGCCCGGCGCCGGCCACACGGAGGCCATAGTCATGAGGCGACCCAGGATCCTTGCGGTCTGTGCCACTGCTGCGCTGCTCATCAGCGTGACAGGCGCCACGGCTGCCACCCCGCCGGCGCTCGTTGCTGCCGCTGCTCCCGCCGCCGTTACGGGGCTCAGTATTGTGCCCGGAACCGGCAGCGCCGAGGTTGTCATCGGCATTTCCGGTGATGTCGGCGTGATGGACTTCGCGCTCGACGGCGGCAAGCGCGTCGTCGTGGACATTCGCGGGGCCACACTTGGCATCCCGGCACGGCTCTACGACAAGGTGCAGCGTGCCGGTATTGCCAACGTCCGCTTCGCGCAGTTCAGCGCTGAGGTGGTGCGCGTGGTGCTCGAGCTGGATGCGGTGCGTGAGTACAGCGTCGTGCGCGGTGAATCAGACATTCGCGTGACGGTGAAGGGGCCGTCGGAATTTGAACCGTGGAACGTGCTGGCTCAGGGGCAGGGTCAGGGACGGGTCACCAGCGTGGCGGTGAAGACGCCGCCCGCCGAGTCGGCGTCCGTGCGCGCGCCCGCGCGCCCGCCGGTCAACGGCATGACCAACCCGCGCATCGAGATGGGCGTGGCCTCGGCGCAGCCCCAGGGACAGGCCGGTCGGCGCCGCATCAGCGTCAGCTTCCAGGATGCCGACATCCGCGATGTCGTGGTCCAGTTCGCGGACCACAGCGGCAAGACCATCGTCGTTGGCCCGTCGGTGGCAGGCACGGTTCGCGCCACGATCGTGGACCAACCGTGGGATGTCGCACTCAAGAGCATCCTCGACGGTTACGGTCTGGCCGCGACCGAAGATTCCACGGGCATTATCACCGTGGACAGCTACGAAAACCTGGCGAAACGTGCGTCGGTTGAACCGCTGTTCACTCGCATCATTCAGGTGAACTACACGCGCGCCGAGTTGATGGCCAATACCGTGCGCTCGCTCCTGGGAGCAGGCTGCGGCGGTGGCGGCGCCGCAGGTGCGGCTCCAGCGGCGGCGGGCGACGACGCGGCGGCGGCAGGACCGCCACCGGCTGGCGGCGGCACTGCCGTGAGCTGCAACGCGCGCGGCTCCGTTGGATTTGAGGAGAAAACGAATTCGGTGATGGTGACCGAGACGGCGGCCCGGTTGGCGGACATCGAGGGGTATATCAAGGAACTCGATGTTCGCACGCCGCAGATCACCATCAAGGCCAAGATCATCACGGTAGATCGCACCGGCACGGAACAGCTTGGGCTCGCCTACGACCTGGGCACCGCGGGCACGTTCTCCAATGCGCTGCTGACTCGTGCCGGCGTGACCGGCGACCAGCGTGTGAACCTCTCGGGCGACGGATTCGCCGGTGTTGGCAATGCACAACGGTCCTTCAAGGGTGCGTCGTCGCTCACCCTGATCCACAACATGGTGCTCGGTGGGTTCAACCTCACGACCTTCCTTGACGCACTCAGCTCCGTGCAGCTCACGGACGTGCAGGCCGAGCCGATGACGACGACGGTGGACAACAAGGAAGCCGATCTCTTCTCCGGCACCACGATCTCGTACCTCCTTACCCCGCCGATTCCGCCGGGTCAGATCCAGTCTGTGGCACCGCAGATCGCGACGGCTAACATCGGCATCACGCTCCGCGTCACGCCGCATGTCACCGCCAACCGGCAGGTGCTGCTCGACGTCTATGCCGAACAGCAGGTGCTGCAATCCGTGACGGCGGCTGGCCCGAATACGTCCAAGCGCAACACGACCAACCAGGTGCTGGTCGCCGACGGCGAAACGGCCGTGATCGGCGGCCTGACGCAGACGCAGGTGCAGCGCAGCCGAACCGGCATTCCGCTGTTGATGGATCTTCCGGGGCTCGGCCGCCTGTTCTCGCAGACTGAAGTCGTCGAACGCAAGCAAGACCTCCTGATCCTCATCACGCCGCACATCGTGGATGAGGGCGAGGTGGTGAGGAAGAAGCCGTAGACACACAGCGCATCAGGTTCTGCACGGCAGGTGAGTCTCACGGCCCCGCCCTTGTAGCCATCATCGAGGGCGTGCCGGCCGGCCTGCGCCTCACCGCCGCCGACGTGGATCGCGATCTTGCGCGCCGCCAACACGGCTATGGTCGCGGCCGGCGTATGCAAATCGAGCAGGATGCCGTCGAGTTGCTCAGCGGCGTGCGCGCCGGCGAGACCCTCGGGTCGCCGGTCGCCATGCTCGTTCGCAATCGCGACTGGAAGAACTGGCAGGAGATCATGGACCCGGCCCCGCGCGATGCCGACGCCGACGGTCGCAAGCGCAAGCTCACGCGGGTGCGCCCTGGTCACGCGGATCTCTCCGGACTCTTCAAGTACGATCGCACCGACGCGCGGGATATTCTCGAACGCGCGTCCGCGCGCGAGACCACGGCGCGTGTGGCGGCGGGTGCCGTGGGTCGCCGGATGCTGGCCGAGTGCGGGATCACGATTGGGTCTCACGTGGTGCATCTGGGTGGTATCGACGCGGTCGCGCCGGAGCCTTTGCCCCAGGATGTGAACGCCGCCGCGGACCCGTCTCCGCTGCGCACGCTCGACAAGGCCGCTGAAGCCCGGATGATGGAGCGGATCGATCAATTGAAGAAAGACGGCAACACCGCGGGCGGAATCGCCGAAGTGGTGGTGCGCGGACTTCCGGTGGGACTGGGCAGCCATGTGAGTTGGGACCGCAAGCTCGACGGCCGCCTCGCGCGTGCCATCATGTCCATCCCGGCGGTGAAGGGCGTCGAAATTGGCCCCGGCTTCGGTAACGCACGAAAAAGTGGCGCCGAGGTGCACGACGAGATTGAGCCTGCGGCGGGCGACGCCGCGCAGGCCCGCGCGGGTTTCGTGCGACGCCGCACCAACAGGGCGGGTGGGCTCGAAGGGGGCATCACCACGGGTGAGCCGCTCGTGATTCGCGCGGCAATGAAGCCCATCT
>JARIET010000115.1 GCA_031127185.1 Gemmatimonadota bacterium
GTTGCCGCCGCCGTTGCCGGCGCCCCCGGTGTCATCGGATGCGCCCGTGCAGCCGAACAGGGTCGCGAGGGCAAGAGAAGAGATGATTGAACGCATGTGAACTCCAAAAAGTGCGAGGGCGGCCCTAACCCAGGATGTGCCGCGAGCCGCCCCTCCTGGTTAGGTTTTTCTGCTTCGCCCAGCGAGCTTGGTGAGCAGCGGCAGCAGGAGCTGAGCAATATCGGAAGCGTCGATTCTGCTCAGTCGTCGAGCATGCGCTGCGGGGCGTCGTCGATGTCGTCGAACTGGCCGCGGGCGGCGGCGGCGATGAACAGCGCGGCGAAGAGGGCGCCGAGGCCGATCGCGATGGGGACGAGGAAGATCAGCGCGTCCATCGTTCCACCCGCGAAGCGCCCCACACCACGAGGCTGCTGGACAGCGGCATCAGCACCGCCGCCACGAGCGGGTTCACCAGCCCGAGCAGCGCCGCGGCGACCGCGCCCGCGTTGTACACCAGCGACCGCGTCGCGTTCCCCCGGACCGCGCGCTTGGACGCGACGGCCGCCCGCAGCCCCGCGACCACCGGCCCGAGCCCATCCTGCGCGACGATCGCGTCGGCGACCAGCACGCTGGACGCCGCGCCCTGCCCCATCGCCACCCCGACGCTCGACGCAGCCAGCGCCGGGCCGTCGTTCACCCCGTCGCCGACGAACAGCACCTCCCCGCCCTGCGCCCGAACCCACGCAGCCTTCTGCTCCGGCGAGGCGCCGGCCACGACCTCCTCGATGCCGGCTGCGTCCGCGATCCGCCGCGCGACGTCGAGGTGGTCCCCGCTGACCAGCACCACGCGGTACCCAAGCGCGCGCAGCTGGCTGACCGTCCGCGCCGCGTCGTGCCGGGGCACGTCCTGCAGCGTGATCGCGCCGAGCCCGGGGATCTCCACCTGGCCCGGCCTGCCCGCCCCGAGCGTCCACCGGCGCCCGTCGACGGTCCCACTGATCCCCACCCCCGCGACCTCGCGGACCTCGTGCGCCTCGGGCAGCGCGATCCCGCGCCGGATCGCCTCGTTGCGGATGGCACGGGCGACCGGGTGACCGCTGGACCGCTCGAGCCCCGCGGCGACCCGCAAGACGGCGTCGTCAGCAGCCACCACGGCGGGCTCACCGTGGGTGATGGTGCCCGTCTTGTCGAAGGCCACGGTGCGCACCTCGGCGAGCGCGCGCAGGGCCTCGCCGGTGCGGACGAGCAGTCCGCGCCGGGCGGCGGCCCCGAGCCCAGCCGCGGTGGCGAGCGGAGACGCCAACGCCAGCGCGCACGGGCAGGCGACCACGAGCACGGCCATCGCCCGCTCCGGTCCGCCGAGCGCGAGGGCCAACCCGGCCAGCGCCAGGGTTGCGCCGGTGAACCACGGCGCGATGCGGTCGGTGAGGGTCGGCGGCGCCGGGCGATCCGCGGCCTGCGCCAGCTCGTCCGCCATGCGCGCCAGGAGGGTCTGCCCGCCCACCGCCTGGACGCAGATGGCGAGCGCGCCGTCCTCGACGACCGCCCCGGCGACGACCCGCTCCCCGACCGCTACCGCTACGGGCTCCGCCTCGCCAGTCAAGATCGACATCCGGACCCGCGCGGCGCCGGCGACGACGACGCCGTCCGCCGGGACCTCCTCGCCGAGCCCCACGTCGATGCGGTCGCCCGCCTGCAGCTCGGACGCCGGGATCTCCACCCCGCCCCGCCGTGCCAGCCGCGGCGCGCTGTTCGCCAGCGCGGTCGCCGCCTCCACGGCCCGGCGCCTGCCCCGCTGCTCGAGCACGCGACCCGCCAACAGGAGCGCTACGAGCATCGTCAGCGAGTCCAGCCACCCGTCCTCGCCCCGCAGCGTCGCGTACACGCCGTGCGCGTACATCGAGCCGACGCCGATGCTCACCGGCAGGTCCATGTGCAGCACGCCCGCCCGCAGCCCCGCGATCGCCCCGACGTACAGCGGCTCGGCGCACCAAAGCGCGACGGGCGTGGCCAGCGCGAGCGTGGCCCAGCGGAACATCGCGGCGTGCGCTGGGTCCATGCCGTCCAGCCACCCCGCGTAGATCGACGCGCTCAGCAGCATCACGTTCATCGCGGCGAACGCCGCGACCCCGAGGCGCACCAGCAGCGTCCGGTCCGGCGCCACCTCGGCGTTCAACGGCCTCGGGCGGTAGCCGATCGCGGCGATGCGGTCCGCGATCGTACGCAGGTCCACCGTCGCCGGGTCCCAAGACACCCGGCAGCGCCCCGTCGCGTGGCTCACCATCGCCTCGCGCACGCCGGGCGTCGCCAACAACACCCGCTCGGTCACCCACACGCACGCCGCGCACGTCAACCCGTCGACCTGGAGGGCGGCCCGCGAGCCGCCATCCTCGGCCTGCTCGACCGCGACGCTGTCCCAGGCCAGCGCGACCGGCGACGGGCGGGGCCCCGGGCTCTCCCGCCGGGCGTAGTATTGCTCGAGCCCGGCGCCGCGGATGATCGCCGACGCCATCTCGCACCCCGAGCAGCACCAGTCGGAGCCCCCTCCTTCGATGACCACGCCGCAGTGCGCGCACGCGTGCTCCAGCGGACGCGCGTCCGCCGTCAACGGTGCTCCGACTCGTACGTCGGGTCAACAGGGTCCGCGCCGTGTACGGCCACCCATGCGAAGGCCAGGTTCACCAACACGACGATCCCGAGCACGACAGCGACACCGATAGGCCAGCGCATCATCCCTCCGAGGTCTTGAAGGTCGCAGTGAGCAGCACGTGGTCGTGGTCGCTCGCGACGCGTACCGCGAACGGGAGCGTGCGGGCGGCGGCCTCGCCGGGCGAAAGCCGCACGATCACCGGGACCGTAGCCGTGGCGGACGGGCCGAGCTTGATCGGGGAGACATCGACCTTCGCGTCGCTCGGCAGGCCCTCGATGGACACCTCGAACGAGGTCTCCTCGTGGGAGTTGTTGGTCACCCGCATCAGGTACGTGTTGCGGGTCCAGCCGTCGGCGTCGATGTTGAACAGCGTGCCGGGGGCGCGCGAGATGTCCGCGACGAGGTCGTGGCGGTTGGCCATCATCGCCGTGAACGCGGTGAGCAGCGCGAGCAGGATGGCGGCGTACGCGACCGTCCGGGGGCGCACCCGGGGGCCCGGGACCAGCGGCGTGTAGCGGATCAGGCCCTCTTGGCCCTTCTTCCCGAGCACGTCGTCGCAGGCGTCGATGCAGCGCCCGCACGTGATGCACTCGAGCTGGAAGCCCTCGCGGATGTCGATGCCTTGCGGGCACACGGTCACGCACTTCTTGCAGTCGATGCAGGCGCCTTCGCCGCGCCGGGGCTCGCCGAGCTCGACCTGGTACGAGACCACCAGGCTCTGCGGGTCGGTCAGGGCGCCCTGGAACCGCGCGTAGGGGCACAGGTAGTTGCAGAACTGCTCACGGAACCACGCGAAGTCGGCGAACATGACGCCCGCGAGGAACGCCGTGACGGCGTAGCTGCCAACGCTCGCGGTGCCCGTCCAGAGCGGGCGGGCGCCGGAGAACCAGCTCATGAAGGACATCGCCACGAAGCCGGCCAACGCCGCGAACGCCGTCCACTTCGCTGCCTTTCGTGCGGCCTTCTCGGCCGTCCAGGGGCCCTTGTCCCGGGCGATCCGGGCGCCGCGCTTGCCCTCGATGAACGTCTCGATCGGCCGCACCCACTCTTCCAGGTACACGGTCTGCGGGCACGCGAACCCGCACCAGAGCCTGCCGAACAGCGCGGTGAACAGGAACAACGAGAACGCCGCGAGCAAGCCCATCAGCACCAGGAACACGGTGTCCTGCGGCGTGAAGATGGCCCCGAAGAGGTACGCCCTGCGCGACGCGAGATCGAACTGCACCGCGGGGTAGCCCTTGACGACGAGCCAGGGCAGGCCGACGAGGATCAGCTGGAGCACGAGCCCGGTAGCCCGGTGGATCCGCTGGAACTTCCCCTTCACCTCGAGGGGGTAGACCCAGGCGCGCCGCGGCTCAGGGGCCTTGGTCACGCTACTGCCCCCCGCCGGCGCTGTGGACGTAAGCGGCTACCTGGCCGACCTTCTGCGGCCCGAGGATCGGCCCCCAGGTCAACATGCCCTTCTCGGGCACCCCGACGGTGATGATGTGCGCGATCTCGTCCAGCTTGCCGCCGTGGATCCAGGTCGCGTCGGTGAGGTCGGGCCCGACGCCGCCGTGCAGGTCCGGGCCGTGGCAGGCCACGCAGTTCGCCGTGTAGATCTCCTTGCCAGCCGCGATCGCGTCGGGGGTCGCGGCGACCGCGGTGGCCTCCGGCGCCTTGGGCGCGGCTGCCAGCTCGGCGGCGTACTCCCCGGCCTGGGAGCGCTTGGAGACGAAGTGGTAGTCCACCGCGTACCCAATCCCGAAGGCCACGGTGCCGGCGAACAGCCCGAGCCACCACGTCGGGAGGGGGTTGTCGTACTCCTCGATCCCATCGGCTTCATCAGCGTGGCCAAGGACCTTGTCACGTTCACTCATGGGGATTCCTCCAGCGGGAGCAGTGCGGCAGCGTCGAGGCGCTCGCGGTTGGAGGGCCACCAGGCCCAGAGCGTCCAGCCAACGAACGAGGTGAGAAAGGCGACCGTCATCACGCCGAGCACCCAACCGAGTTGGGCGGACTGGGCGACGGCGTCCGTCACGGGGCTCACTGGGAACCCGCAGTCGCGTACAGCTTCTTGCCGTCTACGCCGAGGTTCTGGAGGTACGCGATGACCGCGACGATCTCGCGGTCCGGGTCAACCGTGATCTTGGACTCGGCCAGCCGGCCCGTGATCGCGGTGGCCTGCTCGCGCATCGAAGCCCCGACGTCCAGGTCGGCCGGGTACGGGTGGCCCAGCGTACGCAGCGCGTTCACCGAGGCTTGGATGTCCGCCACGTCCACCTTGTCCTCCAACAGCCACGAGTACGGCGGCATGATGCTCCCGGGCGACGTGCTGCGCGGGTCGCGCATGTGCTCGTAGTGCCACGCATCGGGGTACTTCCCGCCGACCCGCATGAGGTCCGGGCCGATTCGCCGGGAGCCGAGCTGGAAGGGCCGGTCGTAGGCGTACTCGTTGGCCCGCGACCACTCGCCGTAGCGCACGGTCTCGGCGCGCATCGGGCGGATCATCTGGCTGTGGCAGTTGTAGCAGCCCTCGCGGACGTAGATGTCGCGGCCGGCGACCTCGAGCGGCGTAGGGACGGTGATCCCCGTGGTGTCGAGCGGGACCGAGAACATCGGGGCGATCTCGACCAACCCGCCGATGGAGATGACGACCGTGGTCAGGGCCGCGAACAGCCCGCTCCGGTGCTCCAGCAGGTTGCGGTGCCAGTTGGATTCCATCTCATGCCTCCAGGGCGTTGGAAGAGTCGGAGGTCGCGGTCTTGTACAGGTTCCAAGCCATGACGATGATGCCGCCGAGGTACATCAGGCCACCCAGGAGGCGGATCCAGTAGAACGGGTTCAGCGTCCTCACCGTGTCCACGAAGTTGGGGTACTGCAGCAGGCCCGCCTCGTCGAAGGCCCGCCACATGAGCCCCTGGGTCACGCCCGCGGTCCACATGGCGACGACGTACAGCACGATGCCGACAGTCGCGAGCCAGAAGTGGGTGGTCGCCAGCGACACGCTGTGGAGCTTGCGGTTCCACACCTGCGGGGCCATGTAGTACAGCATCGCGAACACGCTCTCGCCGACCCAACCGAGGGCGCCGGCGTGCACGTGGGCGATGGTCCAGTCCGTGAAGTGCGACAGCGCGTTCACCGCGCGGATGGACATCATCGGGCCCTCGAAGGTGCTCATGCCGTAGAAGGTGATGGCCGCGACCCAGAACTTCAGGATCGGGTCCGTGCGCAGCCGGTCCCAGGCGCCGCGCAGGGTGAGCAGGCCGTTCAGCATGCCGCCCCAGCTGGGGGCGAGCAACATGAGGCTGAACACCATGCCCACGGTCTGTGCCCAGTCCGGCAGGGCCGAGTAGAGGAGGTGGTGCGGGCCCGCCCAGATGTACAGGAACACCAGGGCCCAGAAGTGGATGATCGAGAGGCGGTAGCTGAACACCGGGCGCTGGGCGGCGCGCGGGAGGAAGTAGTACATCAGGCCCAAGATCGGGGTCGTGAGCAAGAACCCGACCGCGTTGTGCCCGTACCACCACTGCACGAGCGCGTCCGTCATGCCCGAGTAGACCGGGTAGGAGCGCGTCAGCGTCGCCGGGAGCGCCAGGTTGTTCACGACGTGCAGCACCGTGATGGTGATGACCATCGACATGTAGAACCACAGGGCGACGTACAGGTGCTTCACCTTGCGGATCGCGATCGTGCCGAAGAAGTTGGCCGCGAAGACCAGCCAAACAACGGCGATCAACAAGTCGATCGGCCAGATGAGCTCGGCGTACTCCTTGCCCTGGGTCATGCCGAGCGGGAGCGTCACGGCGGCCAAGACGATGATCGCCTGCCAGCCCCAGAAGTGGACGGACGACAGCGTGTCGGACCACATGCGGGTCTTCAGCAGGCGCTGCATCGAGTAGTAGATCCCGGCGAACAGCGCGTTGCCGGTGAACGCGAAGATCACCGCGTTCGTGTGCAGCGGACGAAGCCGGCCGAAGCTCGTCCAGGGCAGGCCGAGGTTGGCCGGCGCCCAGGCGAGCTGAAGGGCGAGGATGGCGCCGACGAGCATCCCGACGATGCCCCAGAGGACCGTAGCCGTGATGAAACGACGTACGGACGCGTCGTCGTAGCGAGGGGCGGAGAGGGGGGCAGCTTCCATTCAGCCGCCAGAAGCAACCGGCGTGCCATCGGCCTCCCCGGGCCTGCCCTCGTCGCCTGGTGGAGCGGGGTCGGAGCCGCCGCGCGGCAGAAGGCGTATGTACACGCCGGCTTCCCAGCGATCGGCCCGCCCCTCGAACACGCCGCGATCACGCGCTGGTCGGCTCAACCGCCCGATCCGTGCGTCGGGCCCGAGGGGCCGCCGACCGTCGGATCTGGGCGATATCGCACTATGCCCTGCGCGGAATCCCACGCTTGCCGGCGGGCCACCGGCGCGTGACGATGGGGCGTGCACCCCTTCGACGAGATGAAGTCCTGGATCGGGTTCGGCCCGGCCGATGAAGAGCGCCTACGTGCGCTCTCGCCGATGGTCGAGCCCGAGCTCGCCGGGATGGCCGAGCTGTTCTACGCGCGGGTGCTCGCCCACCCCGGCGCCGCGGCCGTACTGCGAGATGACGCCCAGGTGGGGAGGCTCAAGGCGACGCTGCAGCAGTGGGCCCACGAGCTCCTGGCCGGCCCCTGGGACGACGCGTACTTCGCCCGCCGAGAGCGGATCGGGAAGGTGCACGTCGAGGTCGGGCTGCCCACCCGGTACATGTTCACCGCGATGAACGTGTTCCGCGAGGAGCTGTGCCGCGTGGCGATGAGGAACCTCGTCGGGGAGCTCCGGGACGACGCCTGCCGGAGCATTTGCCGGGTGTGCGACATGGACCTGGCGATCATGGTCGGCACGTTCGTCGAGCACCGGGAGGCGAAGGAGGTCGAGACCCTCCAGGACCTGATTGTCTCGCACATGCCCGTCACGGTGCTGTTGATCGACGCCGATGGGCTGGTCACCGCGGCGACGCGCTCGCACGTGCGCTTGTTCGGCGACGTCCCCGTGGTTGGCCACCCGTGGTCGGATGCCTTCCCTCCCGCCTTGGTGCGAGCGGCGCAGCTCGACGCGGAGATGGCCCGGGCGCTGGACACCGGGCGGGAGATCGCGCTGACCCGGGTAGACGTGCCTCTGGACGGGCACGATCGCAACTTCCGCATCGCCATCGTCCCGCTCGACCACCCCCGCGCCCGGGTGTTGGTCCACATGGAGGAGCTGACCGAGACCATTCGCACCGAGGGGCGGCTGGTGCGGAACGAGTCGCTCGCGCAGCTCGGGGCGCTCTCGGCCGCGGTGGCGCACGAGCTGCGAAACCCGCTCGCGGGGATCTCCGGCGCTATCCAGGTCATCACGCGCTCGTTGCCGGACACCGACCGGCGAAAGCCGATCATGGACAAGGTGGAGCAGCAGGTGCGTCGGCTCGACGCGCTCGTCACCGACCTGCTCGACTTCGCCCGGCCCGCCGAGGCGCGCGTCGTCGACGTCGTGCTCGAGGACATCGTGGCGGCGGTCGTGGACAACGTGAAGCGCGACCACCCCGGCATGGTGATCACGGCGACTGGCGCAGGCACGGCCCGCGCAGACCCCAACTTGGTCCACCAGGTGCTGTTGAACCTCGTGCTCAACGCGATCCAGGCCGTGGACAGCGTCGGGGAGGTGCAGGTCGAGGTCCAACCGGGCCGGGTGGTGGTGAGCGACTCGGGCCCAGGCATCCCGGCGGAGAACGCCGAGAAGGTGTTCGCGCCGTTCTTCACGACGCGCACCCGGGGCACCGGCCTCGGCCTCGCGATCTGTCGGAAAGCCGCGAGCGCGATGGGCGGGCAGCTCCTGCTCACCACCGGGCCGCTCCCCGGGGCGGCGTTCAGCCTCG
>JARIET010000116.1 GCA_031127185.1 Gemmatimonadota bacterium
CACGGTGACACCCTCCACGACCAGCTGACTCGTGCCATCGGCGGCAATCGTGCAGTTCTGCGCAGCAAGATCTCCTTCGCCGATCCCAACCGTCACCACCCGCCGCGCGCGTCTCCGCGCCTCGACGATCAGCGCCGTCTCATGAGCAGGAACGATCGCCAGCTCCGCGCCGTCGAGAAGATCGGCTTCTTCGCGAAGCACGCCGGCCAGGTCACCAAACCCTTCGAGGTGCTCTTCCTGGATTGCAGTGACGATCGCAATGGTCGGCCCGACAATCTCCCGGAGAATGGTGATCTCACCGGGCTCGTTGGTCCCGACCTCCACTACTGCCACATCTGCGTGATCCGGCAGCGCCAACAGCGTCTGCGGGACGCCGATCTGGTTGTTGAGATTGCCCTGCGTGGCGTGCACGTCGAGGCGCGCATCAAGCGCGGCCCGAATGAGTTCTTTGGTTGATGTCTTGCCGTTCGATCCGCCAACCGCAACTACCGGCTTCGCCCACACCGTGCGGCGGTAGCGGCCCAGCGCTCCGAGCGCGTGGGTGGTGTTGGTGACGGAGAAAACGGGGACCCCGAGCCCGGCGCTGCGGCGCGGATTGGTGATGACCACAGCAGCAGCACCCGCCGCGACAGCCTGAGCGAGAAAGTCGTGGCCGTTGAAGTTTTCACCCGCCAGCGCGACAAAGAGGTCGCCCTTGGCGATGGTCCTGGTGTCGGTGGACACGCGCGATAACGCTGCCGGCCCACGAGGTGACGGTACAACCTCCAACGAGCGGAGAGCGTCGGCGACCCGAGTGAGCGTCCAAAACCCTGAAGAACTCACGAGGCCTTCCCGGCCGTGCGCGCAGCACGGATTTCGCCCACGATCAGTTTCTCGTCGAATGGCAGCTTTACGGTGCCCCGCACTTGGTAGTCCTCGTGCCCTTTCCCGGCCAACAACACCAGATCGTGCTCCGCATTGGCCATCGCAATGGCGTGCGCGATTGCCGCCCGACGGTCTTCGATGCGTTCGTACGGCTTCGCACCCACCCCAGCGACAATGTCGTCAATGATCCGCTCGGGATCTTCCGTCCGCGGATTGTCGCTGGTGATGATCACGACATCGGCGTGGCGGGCAGCGGCAGCGCCCATCAGCGGGCGTTTGCCTGGGTCGCGATCGCCCCCGGCACCAAACACCACAATCAGGCGTCCCGGCACGAAGGGGCGCAGCGCCATCAGCGCGCGCTCCAATGCATCGGGCGTATGCGCGTAGTCGCGCAACACTGCGGGATGATCGCCGACGATTTCCAGCCGGCCAGGGACCTGCGGCATCGTGGCGAGTCGCGCTGCCACGTCGGGAACGCTTATACCCAGCGCGATCGCGGTTGCCGCCGCGCCCAAAGCATTTGTGACGTTGAAGTCGCCAATCAACGGAAGCGCGACACGCGCAGTGGCTTCCCCATCGGTCAACTCGAAGTGGCTCCCGCGCGGATGAAACGCCACGCCTGCGGCGCGCACCTGCGCTCCCACCGAAGTCCCGAAACTCAGCACACTCTTTCCCCGCCTGCGCAACTGCTGCCAAGCCGGTTCAGCGGAATCAACCACAAGCGTGCCGCCGTCCATCACGTAGTCAGCCAACGAGAGTTTGGCGTCTCGGTAGGCCTCCATCGTGACGTGGTAATCCAGGTGGTCTCGCGTGAGGTTCGTGAACACTGCGGCCACAAACTCCACGCCATCCGCACGGTGCTGCGCAAGCGAGTGAGAGGAGACTTCCATGGCGACTGTCGTCACCCCGGCATCCACGAGCGTGCGCAGGATGCGCTGCAACTCGATCGGCCCGGGCGTGGTGAGCCCCGCCCCGCCATCGACGGGCGCGCCCTCGCTGCCAACGAGCACACCCAGCGTGCCAATGCTGGCGGCGCGCCCTGCGTCCGGTGCATCAAGCAGGTGCCGCAGCATGCCCACGGTAGTCGTCTTCCCGTTCGTCCCCGTCACCGCGATCATCCGAAGCTGGCGGGCCGGCCAGCGATAGAACGCCGCCGCGGCGATGGCCGCTGCGCGACGACTGTCTTTCACGATCACTGCCGGGCCAGACTTCTCGGCTGAGAAGTCCTCAGCAATCACGAGCACGGCGCCCATTTCGCGCGCCTTGGCGATGTACTGGTGCCCGTCGCCTGACGTGCCGCGCACCGCTACGAACACCGAACCCGGGACCACGGCGCGGCTGTCGTCCGTGATGTTGGTTACATCGAGCGGCGGCGGGTTGGGTGCGGCCGGTACCGCGGCGGACATTCCGTCGCCGCGGTCGGCAAAGAGGCCCGCGCGCGCCAGCGCCAAACCGACCTGATCTACCGTGCTCACGGATCGCGTCCGAGAGTGATCGTCGAGCCTGTCGGCGCGACTGTGCCCGCAGCGGGTGAAGTCAGCTGTGCGCGATCGCCACCGGAAATCCCGTTCCCCACCGACGTCCGAAAGCCGGCACGATGCAGTTCGTACACAGCCCGGCGCACGGGCAGCCCGCGCACATCCGGCACGGTGCGTCGCGCGACGGCGGCAGGCGCGTGAACGGTTTCCATCGGCTCATCCACACGAGCCACCCAGGACGTCGCACCGCGACCGGTCGGCGCCGTGGCGGCGTCCACCGCGCGCTGTACCTCCTCCTCGGTGAGCGAGGGCGTGGCCGCGATCGTCCCGCGCCGCGCCTGGCCCCGTCGGTCGAACGCCGCGTCACGCGCGGCAAACGCGGCCTGCAACACAACCTTCGAGACCGGAGCGGCCGCCCGGCCGCCGTAAATGCTCTTGGTCGGATCATCGAGCTTGATGAGAATCACGAGCTGCGGTTCGTCGGCGGGGAACATCCCGACGAAACTTGCCGTGTATTTCCCTGGCATGTATTTGCCGCCAATCGCGCGCTTGGCCGTACCAGTCTTTCCCGCGACGTCGAAGGTAGCCAGGTTGGAACCGGCTGCCGTGCCCGTCTCCACCACACCCTTCAACATGGCTCGGAGTTGTCGTGCCGCGCCGTCGCTCATCACGCGTCGCACCACGCGACGCTGGTGCCGAAACGTCACGTCGCCGTCGGGCGTCCGGATTTCCTTCACCAGCGCCGGCTCCAGTAGTTCACCGCCGTTGGCGATGGCCGCGTATGCCACCGCAAGCTGCAGCGGCGTCGCGTTCATCGCGTACCCCATCGCCAGCGAGACCGACGTCATCGAGTCCCAACGCTTCGGAGGCAGCAGTGTGCCATTCGACTCCACGGGATACGGAATTCCCGTTGGCGTACCGAAGCCGAGATCGCGAAACAGCTCGTACTGTTCGTCGGGCGACATGCGTTGGGCAAACTGGATGATGCCGATGTTGCTTGAGTAGCGAATGACGTCGAACAGCGACGCCTCGGCCATTGGGTGGTCGTCCTCGATCTTTCGTGTACCAACGGCCCACTCGCCGTTGTGGGTGCTGACGATCTCGTCCGATCGCGCTCGGCCGAGGTCGAGCAGGCGCGCCGCGATGAACGGCTTGAGCGTTGAGCCGGGTTCGTACGGCTCCGTGACCGCCGTCGCCGCCGCGCTCAGCCGGTCCGCGCGGTAACTCGCCATGGCCCGCACTTCGCCGTTCGCCACGTCGAGCAACACAATGTCGCCGCCCGTGGCCTTCATGGACGCCACCGCGTCACCGAGCGCCCGCTCGGCGATGTCCTGCAGACCCTGATTGATCGTGAGCACGACTGTCTTGCCCGCCTGGGCCGCCTCGCCATTCACATTTGGCGAACGAATACGCTGCCCGCGCGCGTCGCGCACCAGCGCGCGCTCGCCGTCGGTGCCACGCAAGACGCCGTCGAGTGCTTTTTCCAGGCCGTCCACCGCCCCGCCTGCATCGTCGGCGCGGCCCACCAGGCGCCGGAGTCCGTCATTGGCGGGAGGGACACGCTCCAACGCCGGTTCGGCGTGCACACCGCGGAGGGCAGTGATCGCCGCTACGTCTGTCGCGAGGAACCGACCCGGAATCTCCACCCATTTCCGCGTCGTGTCATTCGCCCGCCGCACCCACTCTTGTGAGACGCCGACGCGCGCGAGGGTGGTAGTCAGGGTCTCGACACGCTTGGCGCCGTCTCCCTTGCGGCGGATGTCCACGGCAACTTCGCGGGGCGAGATACTCAGCTTCACGAGTTGGCGCGACTCCACCAGGATGGCGCCGTTGGCATCGAGAATCGTCCCGCGCGGCGCGGGCAGCGGCGAGGCGGCGAGTTGTTGATTCTCGGCCTTGCTGCGCCATTCATCCGCCTCCAGGAGCTGTACCGTTGCCGCGCGACCGATGAGCGCGAGCGCAAAGGCGAGCGATGCGGCCTGCATCAGCGCCGCCCGGCTCCACTGGACGCGAGGGGCGTTTGAGTCGCGGTCGTCCGGGGATGGCATCACCACATGCTCACCACGTGCTCACAGCGTGGTCACCGCGCAGGCACGGGCAGATCACGGCGTGCGCGCCCCTTTGGCGGCCTTGAGCGGCTGCGGGCGCGGCACGATGATCACCAGGCTGTCATTCGGAATGTGCATCTGCAGACGTTCCTCGGCGATGCGCGCGAGCCGGGCCCGGCTCGACGCGTCTCGGATGTCTCCCTCGAGCTTGGCACGTTCGGCGGCAAGCGCCGAGCGGCGTTGTTCGAGACGGCTTTCCTCGCGTGCGCGCGCGAGGCCCACGCTCCGTCTCCATATGACGCCTGTGGCCACGAGGACGAAACCGAGGAGGAGAAGGGCGACGACGGAGCGCCCTCTCACGTCACGCTCCGAGGCGCCGTGCCTGCGCGGCCGGATGCCTGCCGAGCGGCGTCTGGCGACGGCGCCAGGCTCGCAGCTTGGCGCTCCTTGCGCGGGAGTTCCGGAGGATCTCATCTGCTGCAGCCACAATCGCCTTGCGGGTCACGACTTCCCCCAATGCGTTGTCGCCGCCGCAGGTGCACATGGGCTGCCTCGGCGGACAAATGCAGGAAACGCTCCATTCCCGGAAGGCGTGTTTCACCAGCCGGTCCTCTCCCGAGTGATAGGTGATCACTGCGATGACGCCCGAGGGGGTGAGCCTGTCACGCAACGCCGGGAGGGCGCGGCCGAGGCGGCCGAGTTCGTCGTTCACGGCAATGCGTACGGCCTGGAAGAGCCGTGCGAATTCGGGGGCTCCAGACCTCGGGCCGTGCACCGCCCGAATGGCGCCGACCAGGTCGTCACTCGTGGCGAATGGCCGGCTCTGGCGGCGATGGATCACCTCGCGGGCGAGCCGGTTGGCCTTGCGCTCATCCCCGTAGTCGCGGAATGCCGCGGCAAGTTCATCCTCGTCCGTCTTGTTGAGGAAGTCGGCCGCAGTCATGCCGGAGTCGCCCATGCGCATGTCGAGTGGCGCCCCTTCGCGAAAGCTGAACCCCCGCGCCTGGTCATCGAACTGGTGCGAGGACACGCCGAGATCGAGCAGGATGCCATCAAAGGTGCCGACGTCAGGTACCGCGCCCTCCGCTGCTGCAGGCGCCGGCCGCACGTTTGCAAAGTTCTGCAGCGTCGCCGTGAACCGGCCTGAGGCGATAAAGCGTTCAAGGCGGTGCGACGCCTGAGCAAGTGCCCGCGGGTCCTGATCGAGGCCTTCCACGATTGCGCCTGCTTCGAGCAGCGCTTCGCTATGCCCGCCGCCGCCGAGCGTGCCGTCGAGAACGCGCGGTACGTTGGCGCTGCCCTGCGGTGCGAGCAGCGCGAGCACCTCCCGAACAAGCACGGGATTGTGGTACGGCGAATCGAAGCGGGTTGGGTCGCTCACGCTTGGAAAGATAGACGCAAAAGCAAAGCGGCCCGCGGATTGCTCCGCGGGCCGCCCGATTAGTCTGCTGCGGGTGTGCTACTTCTTGCAGTAGGCCTTCGTCATTTGCTCGACATAGCCGTTGAGCGTCATCAGGGAGCCCATCACCTGCTGGGCGGCTTGCGGGTTGAACCGACCGCCCGCCGGCACCGCGCCCTGGGCAGTCACGAAGTAATCGTTGGCTTGATTCGCCAGCGCACACGCCCTGGGATATGCCTCGTCAATCATGGCCTTCTGCCTTGCGGCGTCCGGCTTCTGCGCCTTGATGTCGTCGCTCAACTTGCGTCCGATGTCACCGGCTTCGGTCAAATAGATCTGGCCGACGCTCAACGCTGTGACGCCCATGACGAACTTGCCCTGCGATTCCAGGGTGGTTCCCTTGGCTAGCGTATCTGCCCAGGCGGTCGTCGCATAAGCTGCCAGCGTGGTGGCCTTCAGTGCGGCCGCGTCAGCGCCCTTGGCCTTCAGCGTGTCGACCCAGGTGCGCATCACGTTGCCCGCCTGAACGGCGGCTCCAGCGATTTGGTTCTTGTCCTCGCCGTTTACAATCATGTCCTTCACCATCGCGATCGCATCGTCGAACTTCGGCGGGTTCTCGGCGAGGAGCGCCGTTGCAACGCTCGCGCGGAGATCCTTGAGCTTCGGGTTGGCGGCCAGCGCCCGCTTGGCAGCGGCGAGTGAGGCGGACGCGTTGCCGGCCCGACGGTAGAACGTCACAGCGTACAGTGGGAAGTCCGTGGCGGCCGGGAACTTGAGCGACGCCCTGTTCGACAGATCTGCAGCTTCCGCGAAGTTGGAGTCCGCGTTCGCTGCGCCAATCATCTTATAGAAGTACGACGTGTCAGCCGTGGCCGTGTCCATCGTGGCCATCTGCTTGCCCACCGTCAGCGCCGTCTTGTACTCCTTGGCGTTGATCAGGATCAGCCAGTACGGGCGGATCAGATCAATGTTGCCCGGGTTGTCCGCGACGCCCTTCTCGGCGAGCGGACGTGCCTTGTCAAACTGGCCCATGGCGGCAAGGTCGTTGACAATGTCGGCGGTGAGCTTGGCGTTGCCCGGATCGGCGGCGCGAAGCGCCATCAGCGCCTCCACCTTCTTTTCCTTGTTGCCGGCCGCGTCGTACAGCATCACGAGCTCCTGCCACGCCGCCTTGCTCTGCGGATCGATGTCACGGATCTCTTCCACGAGCTTCGTGATCTCAGCGGCCGGAGCCTTCTGGTCCTTCATGAGTCCAAGTTGGCAGTAGCGGAGCCATGCCGTCTTCGGATAGTCCTTGAGGCCCGCGGCAACTTCCTTCGCGGCATCGGCGTACTTGCGCTCACGCCCCATCATGAAGCAGGCCTTCTGGTTGTCACCAGTTTTGTTCAGCACATCCGAAAACGCCCTGGAAACGAGCTTGGCCGCGTCTTCGAACTTCGGCGCCTCAAACACGCCGAGCGGTTGCGCCATGTTCGCGTCGCGCGAGAGCACCGCCGAGGCTGTGATCTTGTAGCCGGCGCCGACTTTCTCGACAAACGCGTTGATGTAGTAGTCCGCCTTGAGCTGCTTGGCGAGCGCAATGGCGTCGCCGGCCGCGAGGCCGACCGATGGATCGTAGCCGGAGGCGGTCAACGTGTTCTCAACATCGGCTTTCGGCATGACCGAAAGCGTGCGGAATGAGACCGCTCCCTCGATCTCTGAGCGAATCCGGTCGGCGCACTGTATCGCCAGCACCTTGTCGGGCGTATGGCAAGCGCTGACCATCAGCTTGGGCGCGTCCGGGTTCGGCCCGCGTCCCCGCATGCTGGGCTGGGCGACTGCAAGGGATGCGCTTCCTGCGACAAGCAACGTCGCAAGCGCTGCGGTCTGTGCGAAATGCCGAGCTGTCACGGTCCGAATCCTCCGAGTGGTTTTCTGCTGCGCCATCCAGTGGGCGAAGAGGGACTCGAACCCCCGACACCCTGCGTGTAAGGCAGGTGCTCTAACCAACTGAGCTATTCGCCCAGATTGCTGATTCACTGCACCTGCCGGCCACAAATCCGCCTGCAACTGCCTACTCCCTTGTACCCGCCCCACGCAGCGGCGGACCGAGCTGCCGGCTACGACAGTATCGCGATAGGAATCAGGATACAGTAGCCAACGACCAAAAAGATGGGCGCGATGGTCATCCCGCCGCGAGCGAGATCGGCGTACCCCAGCGCCAAAACTGCCCCGGCAATTCCCCACCGGAACGACGCGCGTTTGGTCAATGGCCGGGTGGCATCAGTCATAAGGCTGGGAATCTGCGACCCTTCTATGGTGGTGTCAAGCAACAACATCGGCGTTTCACGCACCCTTAATCTGATCGTCATTTCCGGGCTTTTGTTCCCGGTCCAGATCTACGGCGGTCGTCTCACCCAACAGGAGGGCGATGGCGCTCTCCCGCTCGCGACGTTCGGCGGCCGCGTCCGCCGCCACCATCGCTGCCAGACGCGACCGGTCGCGCCGCCGCCTTGAGACCCAAAACGGGGCGATCAGCAGGAAGAGCACCATGGACGCAAAGCCGACGTCGGCGAAGAGTGCCAGCGCACCGTAGCGCGTCCGGGTGGACCTCCGCCAGGTCGACT
>JARIET010000117.1 GCA_031127185.1 Gemmatimonadota bacterium
TGCTCTTGTCGCACCCTGACCACCCGCATCTGACCCGAAACCCCGGACACTCCCGTTCGGTCTCGGCGACGGCGGGGCGAGGTCAGGATGAGCGCGAACGTGACGATGCGCCGGTACACGCCGGACGAGAAGGCGAAGGCGACCGCGAGGTCGATGGAGGTCGGCTACCGGGCGGTGAGCAAGGAGACGGGCATCCCATGGGGGACGCTGTCCTGCTGGGTGTTCAAGGCACGTCAGAAGGCGGGCGGTGCGGTGGCCGCGGTGGAGCCGGCGACGTCATCCGCCCCGACCGTGCCGCACGCCCCCGTGTCGGTTGCCGCACCGGCGGCGGCACCCGTCCCCACGCCGGCAGCGGTGGTCGCACTCGCACCTCGCCCAACGGCCCGCGCCCGGGTCGCGAAGGTCTACACGCCGTCGCAGATCGCGCAGGCGCTGGAGCGCGTCGCTGCGATCGGCGTTCGACCTGCGGCCACCCAGCTGGGGATCTCGCGCAACGCGCTGCGCGATTGGGAGCGCAAGGTGGCGAAGGCCGCCAAGGGCGAGGGCACGTCGCCGACCAGCGGCCCGGACCCGAAGACCATCGAGGAGCGGCGCGACGCCTCGATCCTCGCTGAGTGGCGCAAGCAGCAGGGGCTCGGGCCGGCGCAGATCAAGAACCAGCTCCGGCGCGCCGGCATCAAGGTCTCCGTGCATACCGTCCGCAGGGTGATGGAGGACGCCGGCTACCGCCCACCCAAGGTGGAACGCCGGGAACACAACGAGAACTACGAGGCCATCCGTCCTGGCCAGCTCTGGCACATGGACTTCCTGCACCGCTACATCCACGGCCAGAACACGTTCATGCTCGCCCTCATCGACGACTACTCCAGGTTCGTGACCGGTTGGGCGCTCGACGACGCGGAGCGCGCGGACGCTGTGATCACCGCGTTCGAGGGGGCGGTCCGCCGATATGGCAAGCCAGAAGCCGTGATGAGCGACGGCGGCTCGGCGTTCTGGGCCTGGAAGGGCTCGAGCCGGTTCACGCGCATCCTCGAGGAGTACGGCGTGGACCAGCTGATCGCGACGGTGCCTCAGCTCAACGGGAAGAGTGAAGTCTTCAACGCGAACATCCAGAAAGAGCTGTTCAATCGCGTGCAGTTCGCGGACGTGGCGGACCTCCGTCGGCACCTCGGGCCCCACTTCCACTGGTACAACCACCACCGGACGCACCACGCGCTCGGCGGCCTGCTCGTTCCGGCCGACCGCTTCTATGGGCGGGTGGACGAGGTCATGGCGCGCATCGAGGCCGGCGGCGGCGTGCCCGATGCGCTCGACCTGACGCTCCGAACGCTCGATCTCTTCCGGGTCGTCTCCCATAGGGGGAAGCCGGAGATCTGGCTGATGGGCCGGAAGATCTTCGACGCGAAGGAGTAGTCGGCGGGCCGGATTCGTGGGACTGGGAAGTACCACCAACTCAATCCTGAACCCAGGCCCGCCATGCTCCCCGTACCCGCGGAGGAGCCCGTTGTCTCCCCCATTCTGACAGCCGGGCTCCTTCTTGCCGCGATTCCGTCGTTGACGGCGCTCGGGCTTGCCCGCCCGAGCGCCGTCGAGGTCCTCGACGCGACAGGCGCCTCGAAGACGCGCGCCTACGAGATCCGCGCCGAGATCCTCACCATCCTGCCCGGCCTTCTGCGGTCCCCAGGCCGCCCGCCCGACGCCCCGCTCCTGGCCGCCGACACCGGCCCGATCTCCCGCGAGATCCTTGCCTTCCTGATGGGCCACCCGGGTGCGGCGATGACGACGGCCAGCCGCCACACCTACAGCGACGGGTTCCGCCACCGCGTCATCGAGCTCGCCGAGCAGCACGTCCAGGTCGGCATCGCGCAGCTCGCGGAAGCCGTCGGCGTGCCCGTCGCAACGGTGCAGGACTGGCTGCTTTCCGTGCCCGCACCGGCCCCGCCGTGCCCGACCAGGCCCGCAGACGAAGACGAACCCACCCAGGCCAGGATCGCCTCTGTCCTGGCCGCGTGGCGGCGCTGGGACGGCGGGTTCTCCGCCTTCTGCGTCTTCGTCCGCACCGAGCTGGCCATCCCCTACGGGGACACGCTCATCCGACGCATCCTCAACGTACACGCTGGGCGGCGGACGAAGCGGCGATCCGGTCGGTCGCCCGACGAAAAGGCAACGCGGAACGCGCTCCTTTCGTTCTTCCCAGGCGCGCAGTGGTTCGAGGACGGCTCGCCGATCGACATCACGCTCAACGGCCGGAGGTTCACCTTCAACTGGGAGCTGGCCGTGGACGGGTTCTCGGGTGCCGTCGTCGGCTGCTCGGTCCGCCCCGAGGAGGACGCCGCTGCCGTGATCGCGGCGTTCGAGGACGGCGTGACGACCACTGGAGCCGCGCCCATCGCGCTGAACACCGACAACTACGCGGCCAACCACGCGCCCGAGGTCGCCGAGTCGCTCGGCGACACCCTCCACATCCGCACGACGCTCGGCCGGCCGCAGACCGATGCCCCGGTCGAGGGCGCGTTCGGCCTCTTTCGCCAGACGGCACCACCCCTTGTGGTCTGCGGAGCCAACGAGGAGCAGCTCGCCCGCGCAGTGCTCGCCGTGTTCCTGACGATCTGGTGCCGGGCAACGAACCATCGCCCCCGCAACGACCGCCGCGGCCGAAGCCGCGTCCAACTGTACGCCGACGAGCAACCTACCGACGAGCAGATCGCGGCGGCTAAGGCAGCGTTGGAGGAGCGGAGGCGGCTCCAGGAGCTGGCGTTCCGCACCCGCCAAGCCAGGCTCGACCCCGTCGTCCGCGCCCTGCTCGACGAGGTCTTCGACCGCCTCGGCTTCGAGGACCCGACCGGCAACGTGAAGGACGCCATCGCCCGGTACCCCTACAACGCCGTCGTCGCCGGCATCGCCACCTTCGAAGGCAAGCGGGAAGCTGGCACGTTGCCCACGAACGTGGGTCCCCGGTACCTGCTCGGCATCGTCCGGCAGATCAGCGAGCGCGACGAAGGACTCGCCATCGCGGAGCACCTCTGGCGGCTGCGCCTGGCCACCCAGGACGCGGCGCTGGTCGGCCTGGATGATGCCCGCTGCGCCGTCGTCGGCACGCCTGGCGAGCAGCTCCGGACGTTCATCGACCGCGCGCTCGCCGCGGAGGGACCGCTGGTACGCAGCTTCTGGCTGACGGCGCTCGCGGACTTGCTCCAAGCTGCGCCAGAAAGCCAGCGGCACGCCCTGTTCGTGAGCGCATCCCGGCGGATTGAGGGCACGTTCCGTGTGGACCGGCTCGACCGCCAGGCCGCGGTCCGATTTCTCGCCGAGCATGTCGTCCAGGTCGCCTGAGCTGCGCGCCAAAAGGCACGGCTGGCCGGTTCAGCCAGCGATGAGGATCGAGAATGTTGCGGCTTGGTGCCGGGGCCAAGTTGGGTCACCGAGCTGCAACCCAGTCACGGTGCGGATCCCTGCGGTGGTCGACCCCTGACCCAGGCGACCGACCCGGCTACGCCGCCGCGAGGTTGTCCGGGGTTGTGGATGGGTCACGGGTTGACATGCGCAGGTACTCGTCGCCATCACGATTGAATTTCATGGGTTTGCAGGTGATTCCCGCGTCCGAAAACTGCTTCACGACCCAGCGCTCGAACGCGGGACCCTTGTACTTGACCTGTGCGCCCCCCGAACTGATCGCCGAGAGGACGATGCGCGGGATGTGAGCGTTCCAGAGCGCCGGGGCGAAAATCCACCACTGACCGTCGGCGCGGATCATCGGGGCGTCGAAGAGATCGGTGCTGCCCTTTCCGAAGGTAATGTTCTCGACGAACCGTCGAGCCGATACCTCCAGAATTCCCGCCGAGGCCAGGAGCGCGAGCCCCTCGGCATGCTTCCAAGCTACCAGAGGCCCATCATCCCGGCGCTCCTTCGTGAACTCCTGGAGCACCGCAAAGCACCTCACCCACTCGACCAGGGTCAGCCCGAGGTACGGGGCCGGATCGGCGGTGACAGGGACGAAGAGCGTCTCCGTTATTGCGAGGACGGCGTACGCCTCCATTTCGCTCACGAATGCCGTTGGCGGCAGCGGGACAGGCCCGTCTGCGAGGCGCTTGACCCTATGGGCGACGGCGCCCGATACGACCACGTCGACGTAGAATCGCTCGTGCATCCTTCTCATTCTCTCCGATGCGACCAGAAATCTGAGGTGCGGTCGCACGTCGGGGGAGAGACGAAAGACGATCATCTCCTTCGCGCCTTCTGGGGTGTTCACCGACTCGTTGCTGCTGACCAGGTGCCCTCCGAAGGTCCGGAGCGCGCCCTCGCCCCGCTCCCAAAGGCCCCACGCTGCTCCGAGCAGAAATATGTCCGAGGCGGCTGCCACTTGGTCGGGACCACTTTGCGTACATGTCGGCAGGACAATTTCATCGCCATCGAACCAAGCATGTTCGTGCGCCAACATCTTGATGGTGCTTCCGAGAATCTCGACGATTCCGCTGGTGTACTCATCGGGGTTGATGGACCTGCCGTCTACTTCAAGGGCAATCGTCAGGGGGTCGAACAATCGCGCTCTGGCAGACCCAGCCGTTCGACAACGCCTTGCCGGTTCACTCGCCCCTCGGCTCGAACGAGCGCGAGGATCAAGTCCCAGCGTGGGTCCGCCGTCGAAGCTGGCGCCGGCAGAGCGACGGTTGCTGCCGTGGAGTATTTCCGCCCCTTCGTCGTCCCCGTCGCCGCGACCTTGCCGCCGGCTACCAGCCCCGTCACCACCCTCCACGCCGTCGTCCGCGGCACGCGCAGCGCCACCATGATCTGCCCCATCGTGACCTCGCCCGCGCTCCCGATGAGCGTGAGCAGCCGCTCGTCCACGCTCGCTTCGGCAGCCGGCGCGACCGGCAACGCCGCCCGAATGTCCGCGCCGGTGATCGTCCGCCCATCCCCGAGCACGGCCGCACGGGCGAGCACGGCCTGGAGCTCACGCACGTTCCCCTTCCACTCGTGGCCGCGAAGGGCAGCCCCAGCACTCCGGGCCAGCGAACGGCGGCCGATCCCCGGCTGGCGGACGAAGCCATCAACGACGTGTCGAGCGAGGAGCAGCACATCGTCCCCGCGCTCCCGGAGCGGCGGAAGCGCCAGCTCGAACACCGCGAGTCGGTAGAGCAGGTCCTCGCGAAACGCGCCGTCCGCTACGCGCGCCCGAAGGTCCCGCCAGGTGGCTGCCACGACGCGCACGTCCACCTTGATGACCTGCCGTCCGCCGAGCGGGCGGATCTCCTTCTCCTGGAGCAACCGTAGGAGCTTCGCCTGCACCTCCATCGTGAGCTCGCCGATCTCGTCGAGGAAGAGGGTGCCCCCGTTGGCGTCGAGCACGAGCCCGCGCTTGTCGCCCACGGCGCCCGTGAACGCGCCGCGGGCATGCCCGAACAGCTCGGACTCCACCAGCTCGGGGGGGAGGCTGGCGCAGTTCACGACCACGAACGCGCCCTTGCGCCCGCTCATGTCGTGGAGCCGCCGCGCGAGCCCCTCCTTGCCGGTGCCCGTCTCGCCGGTGACCAGCACGCTCATGGCGGTCGGGGCGATGCGGTCGGCTGCGGCGAGCACCCGCCGCAGCCCGGGGCACTGCCCGACGATCGCAGGTTCGCCGCGCACCGAGTCCGGGCGACGCGCGGTCGTCGCCCGCTCGGGCGTGGGGCAGGGGGTGGTGGTGGCGGAGCCGTCCATCGGTGCCGGTCCGGTACGTCGACCGCCTGGTCGGGACCGTCACCCGAGTGCAAGTCGAGGCCGGTGCCGACGACCTCGTCGCCGTGTCCCACTCCTGAAGCGCGCCGGCGGCCGCTGGCGCATCCCGTTCAGCTTCGGGCGACCTCCGAACCGTGGAGAACAAGGTGCTGCCTGCGATTTGGACCCAGTGGCCAGGCCTGCAGCCTCATCGCCGGGTGGTTACTCCCCAAGGACCATGTCTCGACCAGCCTTCCACCCCCGTCGTCGAGCGCGCGTCGGATGGGTACGCCCGCGGGTTAGAGAGGCGGGCAACGACGTCGACGACGTTTATGACCCAGACGCCGACGACGGTGATGACCCCGGAAGCTGGGAGACCGTGGAGACCGAGTACGGCCAGGGCAGCTTTGGCAGCTTCCCCATCCACGTTCTTCGGGCGCCGAGCGGTGCGTACTATGTCAGGCCACAGGAGTTCGGGACGCTGGGGCCCTTCAAAACGCTCCGCGAAGCTCGACTGAAGGTCTGGGACTACCTCAGCGTGTGATCGGCGGATCCGCGAGCTGCTTACTCGGCGCGAGCCAAGTAGACGTGGGCGCGGTCGCCGGGTCGGACCTGAGCAGGCAGCCTGGCGGAGCCGTCCATCGGTGCCGGTCCGATAGGCCAGCCCCTAGCCCGCAACCGTCAGCCGAGTGCACGCCGACGCGGGCGTCCGATACCCGATACGACATGAGACTCTCGCCGAGCCTCCGCGTGATTCCACCTTTCTACCTATGGAATCACGGCATGGCGGAGCCGATGTCGACGCATGGCGATCCAGGGGCGGCTGGCGCTGGCTGACGCTGGCTGACGCTGGCTGGCGACCTCCGCTCGTGGCTGGCACCCCCCCGGACGGGCTGGCACCGGGCTGACGCCGGGCTGGCGCGCGGCTGGCGTTTCTCGTTTTTCGATCGCGAGAAAAAACTCGCGCACGGACCAAGGCCCGTCATCCACCAGCCGTGGCTGACGGGCTGGCACTCGATCCCGCGGGCGAACCTCCCGAACGGCAGTCCCGATCTTGACGAGGCGATACCGACCAAATTTTGTCCGAAGCGGTCCCTTCGTGGTCTTGATGCGGAACGAATGTTCAGGTAGATGAAGATCACAACCCAGGTCGAACCCTAATGCCGCTCGCTGCTTATGCTGACACACCCCGTGCAATCCGCCTCTTCCCCTCGCGATCCCTCCAGCGCGTGCTCGCGCGTCACGCCGCCGACTGCGCCGCGCTCGGGCTTCGGCTCGACGCCGTCGCCGACGAGGACGACGCGGCCGTGCACAGCTGGCTGCGTTCGCGGGCGAACCTGCTGCCGCTCGGGCTCGCCGACGACCTGGAGCGCATCGAGGACCTGACCGATGAGCGAGGCTCCTCTGCCCTACTCGACGCCGCCCGTCGCGCGGGTACGAACCTCCGCGGCCTCGGCCTCGACCCGCTGGAGATGGCGGTCCGCGCGTTCCTCGATCACCGCGGCATCTTCGAAGCCGCGCACGGGCGCCACATCCTCGAGACCCTCCGCGGCACGACCGAGTTCACCGGCCATGCCGCGGGTTCGGCCGTCCCGTTCTTGCCGAGCCGGGTGCACGCGATGGAGATCGAGCTGGGGAACCAGTTCGCCGCGCGCGCCCGCAGCGCCCACTGCCGGGTGACGCCCGGTCGCGACGGCGACCGCCAGGTCTTCACCATCGCGCACGGCGCCCTGGTCCGCTCCGACGAGGCGCTCGACGAGCGGCCGATGTTGGTCTGTGAGCCGCCGGGCCCGGTGTACCTCGCCGACCGCGCGGTGCGCTACCGGCCGCAGCGACGGGACATCGTGGTGTACGAGGCCGGTGCCGGTCGTCTGCGCATCCGGGCCGGTGACGCGCCCACGATGCGAGCATACCGGAGGGCGTTCGGCGAGCTCCTGTTCGGAGACGCCGAGTGGTTCGGGAACGACGCCATCGTCTCGCTCGAACCCCTCCTCCGCCTCGGTCGCGGGGTTGAGGTGCCGACGCCCGGGATCCGCGAGGTCCGCCTGGTGGGCCTGCTCCTCAACCACGTCGAGGACGCCGGGACCATGGCCCTGACGGCGGACGAGTTGTGGCGGTACCTGGAGCGTCGGGTGGTCAACGGGCTGAAGGACGCCGAGCTCCTCGAAGCAACCTTCCGCGTGTTCGCCACCGGCTCGTCATCGGCCGCCAACGTCAAGGTCCGCGTCCCCAACCGCGTCGAGTACACCCGCATCCCCGACGACGTGATCCGGCCCTTCCTGGAACGTCGCGGCTTCCTCGCGCGCGCCGACGGAGCGGCCCAGTGAACGCCTTCTGGGCGCTGGCGGCGCGGGACTGGCCGGGCGGTTGGCCCGCGCACGAGCTCGCACGCCGGATCGGCATGGCGAAGGTCGAGGGCCTGCGCGCGGCGGAGTTGCTGCGCGACGTGCCGATCCGGCCGTACGACAGCGTGTCCTGCGGCGAGTGCAGGCGAACCGCACGCGTCCTGTTCGAGCCCACCGGGGCGGTCGCGATCTGTACCGGCCCGGACCTGTGCCCGGACGAGGAGCTGGGACTGGCGCCCACCCGTCTCGTCGTGGACGCGGTCCCCTTCGCCGTTCGCCTCGCGGATGCGCTGGGCCTGGACGGGGCTC
>JARIET010000118.1 GCA_031127185.1 Gemmatimonadota bacterium
GGCCCGGTCACGCCGGTGGCGCCGGCGGCAGTCCGCCGCTGGCCTGGAGGGCGTGCAGGCGCGCGTACGTGCCGCCCCGCGCGAGCAATTCCGCATGCGCCCCGCGCTCCACGATACGACCCCGATCCAGCACCAGGATCTGCGTCGCATGCGTGATCGTCGACAGTCGGTGGGCGATGACGAACACCGTGCGGCCGGCGAGCAGGCGCTCTATGGCCTCCTGCACCAGCCGCTCGTTCTCGGTGTCGAGCGCCGAAGTCGCCTCGTCGAGGATCAGGATCGGCGGGTCAACCAACAGGGCGCGCGCGATGGCGATGCGCTGGCGCTGTCCGCCTGAGAGCCGCGTACCCCGCTCGCCGAGCACCGTGGCGTAGCCCTGCGGCAACTCCGAAATGAAGGCGTGTGCGTTCGCCGCGCGCGCGGCGGATTCCACCTGGGCATCGGTGAACTTCTCAGCGGCGCCGTAGGCGATGTTTGCCCGGACGGTGTCGTTGAAGAGCACGGTGTCCTGGCTGACAATCCCGGTCAGCTTGCGCAGTGATGTCAGCGTGAGTTCACGTGTGTCGGATCCGTCGATCGTGATGCGACCGGCCGTGGGCTCGATGAAACGCGGAATGAGATCGACCAGCGTGCTCTTCCCTGCTCCGCTCGACCCGACGAGCGCGATCACGTCGCCCTTGCGCGCGGTGAAGGAAACGTTGTCGAGTACCGGATCGCCAGGCGAATAGGCAAAGCTGACGGCGTCAAAGGCAATCTCGCGTTCGAGCGCGAGCACGTCGCGGACGCCGCGGTCACGCTGGGATTCGGTCGGTTCGTCGAGCACTTCGAATAGGCGCTCGGCGGCCGCAAGCGACTGGGTGGCGGTGGTCGGCGCCTGCGAGAGTTGCTTGAGCGGCGGCAGCAGCCGCATCAGCATCACCATGAACGTGATGAGCGTGCCACCGTCGAGTGCGGCGGATGTACCGGCTCCTGCGCGGCTCTCGAAGATGTCGCGCGCGCCAATCCAGAGCACGCCGACGGCGACAACCGTGCCAAGCACCTCAGTGATGGGGCCGGAGAGGAGGGACAGTCGCGTGATGCGCACCATTCCCTTCGTGTAGCCGCCGCTCGCGCCGGTAAAACGCCGGTCCTCGTATTCCTCGCCGCGGAAGCTCTTTACCAGACGCACGCCACTCACCACTTCCTGCAGGACGCTGGTGATCTCTCCGTATTCGTTGCGAAGCGCGCGGTGGCCGCGGCGGAGCTTGCGCAGAATGGGCTGGATGGTGATGGTGATCAGCGGGGCCACCACGAGCGACAACAGCGCCAACCGCGGCGACATCCGCACGAGGAGCACGATGGTCACCGTGACCTGCGCCAGGTTCTGCACGGAGCGTGTGGCGACTTCGGCCAACACGGCCTTGGCCTGCTCCGTGTCCGAGATGATGCGCGACATCACCTGCCCGGTCTTGTTCCGCGAGAACCACCCGAGCGGCAGGCGAAGCATGTGGCGGAACACGGCGTCGCGCAGATCGCGTGTGATGCGCTCCTGCAGTGATGCCCCGAGCTGTCCGCCAAGCCAGAGGAAGACGTTCTTGAGCGCGACGAGAGCCACGATGATGGCGATGACGCCACCGAGCGAGCCCATCGGATCGGCCGGGTCGAGCAGCCGACCGACGACGGCGTTGAGGAGGTCGGTGAGCCAGCCGCGATCCTTCGGAATCGGGTTGCCGATCCGGAAGAGAATGTTGAGGAAGGGAATGAGCAGCAGGAACGCCACGCCGTCGAGCGCCGCGCCGACGACGTTGGCGCCGACATTGCCGGCAAACCGCCCCGAGTGGGGGCGGAGAAACGCCAGGAGCCGCCGGTAGGTATTCACGGGGATGCGCTCAGCCCCGCGGGGTGAGCATCGCCAGCGGGAGGATCACTTCTTCGGGCGTGACGCCGCCATGCAGGAACGACCCACGATACCGTTGCTGGTATTCGCGCAGCTTGGTCGGGTAGACAAAGAACGAGTCGCCGGTCGCCAGCAGCGTGTTGCCGCCGATCAAGCCACCACCGTGCCGCGGAAGGCGAAGGTCGTCTTCGTTCGTGAAGAGGAGCGCCTGTTCGGGATTCTCGGCGCGCAGGTCGGCGCCGAACTTGTAGCGGAGGTTCGCCGTGGCGTCGCGCTTGGCGAGGACTGTGGCCGGCGTATTGCAATGGATCGACCCGTGGTCGCTCGTCAGCAGCACCGGCACGCGCTTGCGGGCGGCCTCGCGCAGCAGCGCCAGCAGTGGCGACCGATTGAACCACTGCAGCGTCAGCTGGCGAAGTGCGATTTCGTCCTTGGCCACTTCATAGAGGATGGCCGACTCGCTGCGACCGTGCGTAAGCAGGTCGATGAAGTTGAACACCGCCGCCGTCACCCCTTCGGGCGCGATCGCGTTTGCGAGATTGCGCTCGAGATGCTCCGTGTCGGACACCGATGAGATCTTGTGATACCGGACCGGCGTGTTGCCACGCAGATCGCGAAGCTGCAAGTCCAGCAGCTCGCGCTCGTGCGCGTTGAGCGTCTCGTCTTCCTTTTCGCCCCACCAGTCGGGGTGCCGTGCGGCCAGTTCGCCGGGGAAGAGTCCGCTGAACAGCGCGTTGCGCGCGTAAGGCGTGGCTGTCGGGAGCAGCGAGTAGTAATGCGTGGTGTCGACTTCGAAGAGCGGCGCCAGCAAGGGCTCAATGACGCGCCACTGGTCGAGCCGAAGGCAGTCCACCACAATGAACAGCGCCCGTCTTTCGTGTTCGAGAATCGGCAACAGGAACTCGCCGACGATGTCGATCGACAGCGGCGGTCGCTCGCCCTCGATGTCCTGATTCACCCACCGGGAATAGCTTCGGCCCACGTACTGGGCAAAGGCACGCCGCGTGTCGGGGTAGAGGGCCCGCAGTGATCCGTGCAGGCCCGTTTCGCCCGCTGCGGTAAGGTCCACGTCCCACTGCACCATTTCGGCGTAGCGCTCAATCCAACCGCGCCAGTCGAGTGTTCGCGGGTCGGTCGCCTCGAACTGCCGGAACCGTTCCACAAAGCTCCGCGCCACCGCTTGCTGCCGGATCTTCGGGCCTTCGAGAATTCGCGTGACCACGCTCAGCACTTGCCGCGGGTTGACGGGTTTCACGAGGTACTCGGTGACATCGGCGCCGAGTGCGTCCCGGAGCGTTCCGTCGTCCTCGCTCTTCGTGACCATCACGACGGGGAGCGTGGGCGCCAACTCGCGCGCCTCGCGCACCATGGTCACTCCACGCATTCCCGGCATTTGCTCATCGAGCAGGAGCAGGTCGTACGCCTGGCGGCGCAGGAGTTCGAGCGCGTCAGACGCATTCGTTGCCATCCGCACGCCATATCCCTTCTCGGTCAGGAAGAGGCGATGCGACTCCAACAGGTCGGCTTCATCATCGACCCAGAGGAGCTGCTTTTGCGGTTTGGCGGCGGCGACCATACAGGCGTGAATTATACTTCCCGCGTGCTCGGCCCCTCGCCTTTTGCGCTTCCGACGCCAGTGTCGCGCTTCAAGTCGCTCGCCACGGCGGTCGGGCGGGCGCCATTGGGGGGCCCGCGTGAGGCCGTGATGGGCACCCTGCTTGCCGCGCGACTGGCAGCCGGCACGCTCGGGCCAAACCCGGGCGCAACGGACCTGCGGGCCTCGCGAGCGGAAGGGGTGCGGCACTGGCTGGGGACAGTCGCGATCCCGCAGGTTCCCAAGGCGGCGATTGCGCGACTGGTGGAATTGACCGTCGACGGGCAGCCGGGTTCGGTTGCGGCAGCCCTTGCCAAAGTGACCGAGGTCACGGCGCCGTACCTCGACCGGGCGGCACGTTCAGAGCTTGAATCTTTGGCGTCCGCGCTCCGGGGGTAGGCGGGAGACGCAAGGCCAGTGGCTGCATACACTTGCCGCATCGGTCCCGTCATCCGTAGAATTGCCGTCTGTCCCGGAATTGCCCCTTTTTCCCGACTGCACCAGTGGCCGTGCTCCGCAATACCGACCTTCCCCCGCTGTCGCGCCTGATTCGGCGCGTTGACGCTGCCGCGGACGGCGCAGCGACCGGGGACGCGTTTGCGACGGGGTTCCCGAGCATCGACAAGTGGCTCGGCGGCGGCCTTCGCCGCGGCGACCTCGTGGTCATCGGTGGGGAGGTGGGGGTGGGCAAGTCGGCGCTTGGACTGGCGATGGCACTTCGCATGGCCCAGGTCGGCACCAACTCGGCCTTTTTCACGTCGGAGATGACCGCGGATCGGGCAATGGAGCGGGTACTGGCCATTGAAGGGCGGGCGCGCATCGATGACATCCGAAACGGGGCGCTCGATGAGCTCACCCGCGCGGCCGTGGGCGGGGCGGCGGTCCGACTCAGGGACAGGGCGCCGATTATCGAGATCCTGCCTCCCGGCGGGATCGACACGCTCAGTGACGCCGTGCGCCGGACATTGGACGTCCAGGTTGCGTTTGTGGACTCCCTTCAGGCGCTGACATTGGGCCAGCGCGACCACGCCGAGGAGCTCGCCGTCGCGGTACGCGGTTTGAAGGCATTGGCGGTGTCCTCGGGTGCGGTGATCGTGGCGATGAGCGACCTTCCTGAGGTGGCCCGCGGGCGTGCCGACCCGCGGCCGGCACTCGCCGACTTCGGCGCACTGGGCGCCGTGAAGCAGCATGCGGACGTGGTCCTCGGGGTGTACCGCGAGGAGATGCACCACCCGGGGACGGGCGTGGATGGGGCGACGGAGCTCCTGATCCTGAAGAATCGAAACGGCGGCACCGGATACGTAGACTTGTATTTCTACAAGCAATGGCTTCGCTTCGAGGACATGCTTGATCCAGACCGATAGGAGAGGCTCGATGGAACGCACAACTCGCACGCGGCTCGCGGTTGCATTGGCGGCGCTGATCGTCGCCCAGACGGGGGCGTGGGCCCAGGAGATCACGACTACGCAGGACCGTGCGCTGACGCAGCTCCAGACAAAGCTCGCGGCCAATCCGACGTCGGTGAAGGCGCTCCGTGCCGTGGGCCTCAAGTTGTATGAGCTCGGCCGGTATCAGGATTCGCGCCCGGTACTGGAACAGGCGCAACGACTTGCGCCCAAGGACGGGATTGTCGCGTTGTATTCCGGGATGGCAGCCGAGCAGGTCAAGGATTTCCCGGCCGCGAAGGTCGCGTACACGAAGTACCTCGAAGTGGGCAAGACGAAAAAGGTGCGCAACCAGATTTCTGCGCGGCTTGTTTCCATGGCGAAGGAAGAGTTGAAGGAGCAGGCGCGACAGGCTGTGGCCAATGAGCAGGCACTGCGCGGGGCGCAGGTGCCGGGAACCACGGTCGCCGTGCTGCCATTCCGCTGCTCCTGCGCCGATACCGCGCTGCTTCCGCTCGAGCGCGGGATGGCGGACCTGGTGGTCTCGGACCTGAGCCGTTCCTCTGCGATCCGCGTGCTCGAGCGCGACCGCATGCAGGCGATCGCTGACGAAATTCGCCTCGCACAGACGGCGCAGGTTGACGCCGGTACCGCGGCCCGCGCGGGAAAGCTGATCGCGGCGGGACGCATCCTGAACGGTCAGATCCTCCAGTCAGCGGGGCAGCAACGGATGGACCTCGCCGGTGCTGTGGTCAACACGAACAGCAGCAACGTCGAATCCAATCCGGCTGCGCAGGGCACCATTGACGCCCTGTTCGACCTGGAAAAGGCCTTCGTGCTGAACGTGTTCCAGCAACTCGGCGTGGTGCTGACGGTAGCCGAACGGCAGCAGTTCGAAACACGTCGCGTGCCGAGCCTGCAGGCATTTCTTGCCTACAGCCGCGGGCTGATGGCAGAAGACGCCGGGCGCCTCGACGATGCGGTCCGCTTCTTTGAGAGCGCGCGCTCGCTGGATCCCGGATTCGGCCAGGCGCTGGTGCGCGCACAATCGGCGGCGGCGGCACGCACCGGCGCGACGGTCACGAGCGCGACGGTGACCCAGGGGCTCCGGAACTCTGCTGAAGGTCAGGTCGTCGCGGCGGCAAACCGCGGCAGCACCAATGACGTGACACTGAACCTGACGTTGAACAATGTGGTTGGTGACGTGAACCCGACGACGACCAACACCGTGCAGAACAACACGAACCAGTCGGGTGGCAACAACACCACCACCGGCCCGACGAACCGCGATGCCGCGTCAGAGAAGACGAGCA
Organism: Gemmatimonadota bacterium; assembly: GCA_031127185.1. Lineage (GTDB taxonomy): Bacteria > Gemmatimonadota > Gemmatimonadetes > Gemmatimonadales > Gemmatimonadaceae > Fen-1231. The sequence goes on from JARIET010000118.1 coordinate 6,169, forward strand.
CCGACCAGCCGGCCCAGCGCGTCGGGCAGCTGACCATTGTCATCAAGAAACCGTAGGGGAGACGCCGGATGAAACAGATTCTCGCGCCTCTCGCGCTCATCGCCGCTGCGGCCGGCCCCATCGCCGCACAGGGACTGGGTGAGACGTCCGTCATCGCCGGTCCGCAGTACGTGAACTACAAAATCGGCACGGGCACCGGCCAAAAGACCGTCACCCAGATGTCGGTGCCGATTGCCTTCATCTTTCCCCTCACCGAGCGGTTCAGCTTTGACATCTCGACGTCGTACGCCGACAGTCGTGTGAGCGCTGCGGGTGTGGAGTCAAGCAAGATTTCCGGGCTGACGGACACGCAACTCCGCGCCAACCTTGGCCTGTTCGACAACACGGCGGTGTTCACGCTCGGCGCGAACATTGCGACCGGGATGTACAAGGTGCCCGATGCCCAGCAGGAAGCGGCTGGTCAGATCGGCAGCGATTTCCTCCTGTATCCGGTGTCGTCGATGGGCAGCGGCAACGCCGTTACCGGCGGTGTGGCCATCGCCAGGACGCTCGGGGAATGGAACCTGGGTTTCGGTGGAAGCTTCCGTTATTCGTCGCCGTTCGATGCGTATCAGGTGCAGAACGAGGTGCTGCGGTTCGAGCCGGGGAGTGAGTCGCGCTTCCGCGTGGGACTCGATCGCAGCATTGGCGACGGTCGCATCTCGCTCGGCGGCACGTACTCGATGTTCACCGACGACAAGGCCGATTCCACGACGTTTGCGACGGGCGCGCGGACGATGGGACAGGCCGCGATCCATATGCCCACGTCCATGGGTGAGTGGACGCTCACTGCGTGGGACCTGTATCGTGCCGAGGGCCAGGTGATCGGGTCGACGTCACCCTGGGAGAACATCTCGAATGTGAACCTCGCGGTCGGGTTCAGCGTGGGAAGCGTGTATGTGCAACCCAGCGCTGAGGGTCGGTTCTGGATGCGCAACGGTGAAAAGGCCGGCATGGTCGGCAGCGGCGGCATGCGTTTCCGATTTGACCTGGCCGGCCTCTCGGTGAATCCGTCGGTGACATACTCAATGGGCAATGTGTATCCCGCCGGCAGTGTGACGTCGATTGACGTGAGCGGCCTTCGGGGATCGCTGCTGATTCGACTGAGGTGAGTTGTGGGTTGAGCGGCTGGAGTTGAGAGCGACTGGGGCTGGAGTTGTGAGTTGCGAGTTTGGGGCGGCGCCGGTGGCGCCGCCCCGTTCGTTTCCTCACCGCCCTTCGGCGGCTATCTTTCGCTCTCGGGATTTCGCGCTTTACCGACCATTATTACGCACGCGGACGAGACGCATGGCTGGCCACAGCAAATGGAAGAACATCAAGCACTACAAGGCGGCGGCTGACGCCAAGCGTGGTGCCATTTTCACGAAACTGATTCGTGAAATCACGGTCGCAGCAAAGACGGGCGGCGGCGATCCCTCGGGGAACCCGCGCCTGCGCCTCGCGATCGAGACGGCCCGTGAGCAGTCGATGCCAAAGGACAACATCGAGCGCGCGATCAAGAAGGGGACCGGGGACCTCGAGGGAGTCGAGTACGTCGAGGTGACGTACGAAGCCTACGGGCCAGGCGGCGTGGCCCTCATGATTCAGGCACTCACGGACAACCCAACCCGCACCGTGGCCGACGTGCGCGCCAAGCTGTCGCGCGGAAACGGCAATCTGGGCACGACAAACTCGGTCGCATTCATGTTCGACCGGAAAGGCCAGATTTTCGTTCCCGCCGAGGGAATTGAGGAGGATCTGGCGATGGAGAAGGCCCTCGAAGCCGGGGCGGAAGACTTTGCGCGCGACGGTGACGTGTTCGTGGTCACGACGGCGATGTCGAACCTGCACGCGGTGAAGTCCGCGCTCGAGCTGGCTGGACTGAAGGCGGCGCAGGCAGAAATCTCATGGGTTCCGAAGTCCACGGTGCGCCTGGAGGGCGAGAACGCACAGGCGCTGGTGAAGCTGATTGAAGCGCTCGAAGACCTCGACGACGTGCAAAAGGT
>JARIET010000119.1 GCA_031127185.1 Gemmatimonadota bacterium
ACGCACCGAAGATCGTGAAGGAGATCCGCTTCGAGCACGTGGAGTTCGAATACCGCGAAGGCCGACCGGTCGTGAAGGATTTCGACGTCAGCGTGCGCGGAGGTTCCGTCGTCGCACTCGTGGGCCGCAGCGGGGCTGGCAAGACAACGGTGACCGACCTCGTGGCGCGGTTCCACGATCCGTCACGCGGCCGCATCCTCGTGAACGGAACCGACGTTCGCGACTACAAGCTGCGCACGTATCGCGACCTGTTGGCCATTGTGCAGCAGGATGTGTTTCTCTTCGATGGTTCCGTGCGCGACAACATCGCCTACGGCCGCCATCAGGCGACGGACGCCGAGGTGGAGGATGCCGCGCGGCGCGCGAATGCGTATGAGTTCATCGCCAAGCTACCCGACGGATTTGCAACCACGGTCGGTGAACGCGGGGTGAAGCTCTCCGGCGGCCAGCAGCAACGGCTTGCGATTGCGCGCGCGATCCTGGCCGATCCGCAGATCCTCATCCTCGACGAGGCCACAAGCAATCTCGATACCGAGAGCGAACAGCTGATCCAAGCCGCCATGTCGGCACTGCTCGCAGGGCGCACGACGTTCGTGGTGGCGCACCGCCTTTCCACGGTGCGCCGCGCCGACCTCATTGTGTTGATGGAAGACGGTGCCATCACTGAGCGCGGCACGCACGACGAACTGATGGCCGCTCGCGGCGGGTATTACGAGATGGTGCAGCGGCAGGCGGCGTCCACGCAGGAAGAGCAAGAAGCCGTACTGCGGTAACTCTTACCGCTGGCGCCGGCGCGCGGTAGAATCTCGGGAGCACACCCCACCCGAGGATCCGATGCGTCCATTCCCCCGCCGCCTCTGTGTCGCAGGCAAGACGTTCTGCGTTGTCCTGATCGCCGCGCTAACCTCGCGCGCCGCACCGCTCGCCGCACAAGCCGCTGCGAGCGCACAGGGCGCCAACGGCCCCGCCAGCGAACACTGGGAAAACCTCCGCTGGCGCCACATCGGCCCCGAAGGCAACCGGTTCTCTGCTGCCGTCGGCGTGCCCGGCGACCCCCTCGTCTACCTCGTCGGCGCGGCGTCGGGCGGCATCTACAAGACCACCGACGGTGGCGTGAACTGGCGCTCCGTGTTCGACGGCCATCCGGTGCAGTCCATCGGTTCACTGGCCATCGCCCGATCAGACAAGAATGTCATCTACGCCGGAACCGGCGAGGGAAAAATCCGCAGCCATATCTCGCTCGGCCAGGGCGTGTACAAGTCGGTGGACGCCGGCGAAACGTGGAAGCTGATGGGATTGGAGAAGACGGGTCGCATTCCCCGGCTCGTGGTGCACCCCACCGATCCGAACGTCGCGCTCGTCTGCGCGCTTGGCACGGCCTATGGCCCGCAGCCCGAGCGCGGCATCTATCGCACCACGGATGGTGGCGCGACGTGGACGCAGGTGCTCTTTGTGGACCAGAACACCGGTTGCTCCGACATCGCGATGGACCCGTCCAATCCGCGTGTGCTCTTTGCCGGAATGTGGCAACTCGAGATCAAGACCTGGGGTCGCGTGAGCGGCGGGCCGGGCAGCGGGCTCTTCGTTTCGCGCGATGGCGGCACCTCGTGGACGCGGCTCCGCGGCAACGGACTTCCCAGCAAGCCGGTCGGCAAGGTGGCGGTCGCCATCTCCCACTCCAATCCACAACGGGTGTATGCCCTCATCGAGACGGGCGACGGTGTGCCATGGAATGGGCAGGAGACCGAAAGTGGCCAGCTCTGGAGTTCCACCGACGGTGGCCGGCAATGGGCACTGATCAGCCGCGACCGGAATGCCATGGGCCGCGCGCACTACTACTCGCGCATGGCCGTGGCGCCGGACGATGAAGACGAGACCTACTTCCTCACGGCATCGTTCTCGAAGTCCATCGACGGAGGGCGCACAATCACGCCCATGGGGCAAGGCGCTGCACCCGGCGGCGACCACCACGACATCTGGATCGACCCGACGAATGCCGATCGCAGCATCGTGGCGCACGACCAGGGACTCTCCATTACGCAGAACCGGATGAAGACTTGGTACCGCCAGCGCCTGACGAACGCGCAGATCTACCATGTCACCGTGGATAACGCGATTCCGTACAATGTGTTCGGCAACAAGCAGGACGAGCCCACGTACCGCGGACCGAGCAATAGCCGCCTCGCGCAGGGGCGAATCCTCCGCGGCCAGTGGCACGCGGTGGGTGGCGGCGAGAGCGGCTGGGCGACACCCGACCCCGTCGATCCGAATATCGTCTGGTCGACGGCATCGGGTTCCGGAATGGTGGGCGGCATCGTGGTGCGGTTTGAGGTGGACCGTCGGATGGCGCGCGCGGTTGAAATCTGGCCGCAGCAGTCCAACGGACCTGCAGAGGGCGTGCGCTACCGGTTCATCTGGGACTCGCCGCTCACGATCTCGCCGCACGATCACAACACGATCTATGTTGGCAGCCAACACGTGCACCGCACGCGAAACGGTGGACAAAGCTGGGAAGTGATCAGCCCCGACCTCTCGCTCAACGACCGCAGCAAGATGGGCAGCTCGGGCGGGCTCACGCCCGACAACATCGGCGTGGAATACGCCGGCGTGGTCTACTCCATCGCGGAGTCCCGCCTGCAACGCGGAACGATCTGGGCAGGCACGAACGACGGGTTGGTGCATATCACCCGTGACAGCGGCGCCACCTGGACGAACCTCACGCGCAACATCCCGAACCTGCCGCCTTGGGGTTCCGTGCGCAGTATCGTGCCGTCGCGATACGACGCGGCCACCGCATACCTCACGGTGGATTTTCACCAGATGGACAACCGCGACCCATTTGTCTATCGCACCACGGACTACGGCCGCAGCTGGCGGATGATCGTCAATGGCATCCCCAAGAGTCAGCTCAGCTACGCCAAGGTGATCTACGAGGACCCCGTCCGCCGCGGCATGCTGTATCTGGGCACGGAGAACGCGATCTACGTGACGTACGATCACGGTGACAACTGGCTGCCCCTGCAAATGGACCTGCCAGCGGCACCCGTGTCGGGCATCCAGGTGCAGGAGCATTTCAACGACCTCGTGATTTCTACCTACGGCCGCGGGTTCTTTATTCTCGACGACCTGTCAGCGCTGCAGCAGCTGACTCCTGCGGTGATCGGTTCCGCCTCGCATTTCTTCTCGCCGCGCGCCGCGTACCGGTTTCGGTTCATCACGCCGCCGTCCACGTCATACGATGACCCGACGCGCGGCTTCGACCCCACCTACGGCGCCAGCCTCAACTACTGGCTCAAGGCGCCGGCAGCGCAGCCGCCGCGCATGACGATCAGCGACGCACAGGGCCGGCTGGTGCGCACGCTCACGGGAACCAACAGGGCGGGCATCAACCGCGTCCACTGGGACCTGCGCGATGAACAGAGCGCGGAGACGCGGTTGCTCACTAGCCCGATGTACGCGCCACATATCGTCGCGGGCATTGGCGGGCGGCCCGCGCCGGGCGCCGGCCGCATTTCGCTGCTCGTCGCGCCGGGTACGTACACTGTGAAACTGACGGTCGGCGGCACCGAGCACACACGCACCGTGGAAGTACGGAAGGATCCGAACACCGGTGGCACGCTCGCCGACATCGAGGCGCAGAACCGCATGCTGGCGGCCATTCGCGCCGACTTGAACGCCGGTGCGTCGGCCATCGGCCGGATTGAGTCGGTGCGAGTGCAGCTCGAGGCGCTGCAACGCACGGTCACCGATGCTGAAGTGCGCACCTCTGCGGCGGCACTCGAGCAGAAGCTGATCGCGCTCGAGAACAACCTCCTCGAACTCCGAATGACCGGCGAAGGACAGGATGGCGTGCGCTGGGGCTCGCGCCTGATGTCCAAGTTGGGGTACCTGGCCAACGGGCTCGCTTCCAACGATTTCAGGCCGACGGATCAGCAGGTGGAGGTGCAGGTCATCCTGAACACACAAATGCGGGAACACCTCACCGCGCTCGACGCGATCCTCGGTGCGGACCTTGCCGCATTCAACGCCACATTGCGTGGCAAGAACATTCCGAATGTGGTGGGCGCACCGCGGATCGTTCCGTAGTGATCAAATTGAATCAGGCGGCTCTGGCGAGCTGATCCGCCCGAGCCGCCTGATTCGATTTTGACGTTGCTGTGGCGGCGCGTTACCGCGCCGACACTACTTCCGACCGAACTTCGCGCGCCCCGTCTCCACCGCCGCGAACGCGTTCGAGTCTCTGCGCTGCAGGATGTGCACCATCCAGCCCTCAGCGAGCCGCTGTTCCATCTCGGCAGGCGTGTTGGTCGGGAAGCCGCAAGGAACCTTGAACTCCTTGCACGCGGCGAGAATCGTCGCGGCGGCCGCCGCGCGACCCGCCGGATCGTCACGATAGACGCCGCCCATCGTGCCCCACCCCGCAAAAATCTGTCCCACGCCCGGCTCGGCAGCGATTTCACGCGCTTTGGCCACGCCTTCCTTGCTCTCGATGATGACGCTGATGAAGAGCTCACCATTCTTGTTGAGTGGCCAAATGTCGGCCCTCTTCTTGTACTGATCGACGCTGAGTCCCCAGTACGCCGCAGCAGCCGCGAGTCCGGTATCAGGCCGCGTTCCGCCGGCCGAGGCGAAGCGCATCGCCTTGACCACGTCGCGCACTTCCTGCGCCGACTCCACCTGCTCCATCGACACACTCACATGACCGGCGTTGAGCTGGCGGATGATGTTGTTCCTGACGCGCCCGGCGGTGTCCGTGTGCCAGATGCCGATCTTCGCCGAGAACGGATGCGTGCGCATGGAACCGCCCGCCTTGGTGATCTCTTCCATGTACCTCAGGAAGGTCTCGGAGGTGCCTGAGGTGTACAGGTAGTCGGCGCGCTTGTAGCCGACCGTTTCCTTGGCAGCGTCAGCGAGGTTGATCTCGGGCGGCGGCGTCACCGGAGCGGCTGGAGCGGCGCCCCCGCGGCCACCGCGTGCGCCGCCGGCAGTGATGCGCGGATGCGCGATGCCGAAGATCGGCAAGCCCTTTTCCTGCGCCGCGATGATCGGGTTCATCCGGTCCGCGACCTGCGCGGACGCCGCACTCGGCGCCGTGCTGAGAATCGTGACCGTCGCTGCCAACGTGAAGAGTGCGCGCATCTGTAGCCTCGTATCGCAGTTGAATGTGCAGTTGCCATTTACCTCTACCGCCTACTGCAAACCGCCTACCGCCTACTGGTTGTTGCCGTCACGGCGCCGCCCGCCTGTACGTCCCCATCAGCACCGCCTTCCCCCGAATCCGGCCTTTCATCGCGTCCCACACCGCCTGCCGCGTGACGGCCGTGCTGGCGATGCCGGCCTGAATATTGATGTTCGCGTCGAGCGCGTAGAGTTCAAAGAGGTAGTGATGCGGCGGACCGTTCGCCGGCGCCGCCGGTCCGCGATAGTACGGGCCGCTCACGCTCAACTGGCGGAGTTGGGGAGCTGCGGCTCCGCGACCCCCTCCACCACCCGCTGGCGCGGTGCCGGGAGGTCCGCCGGCCACCTGCACTGGTGCTGAGACCGGGATCGAACCCTGCGGCAGTCCCTCGGGCAACGAGAGCATCGTGCCGGGGATTCCCCAGACCATCCAGTGCAGAACATCGGCCGTGCCATCACCGCTCACCGCGTCGATGTCGCGCATGATGAGCACAAAGCTCACGGTGGAGTCGGGTGCGCCACTCCACGAAAGCGGAGGTGAGGCGTCGTGCCCCGGCTGTGCGTGCTTGTCCGGAATCGCACCGCCGTCGGTGAACGCGCTCGACGTCAGCTGCATCACACGAATCCCACCGCGGCCACCCCGTCCCTGCGCAGACGCATCGGTCGGAGCGCCTGAGAACAGGATGAGCGCGGTGAGGGCGATCACGCCAAGCCGCAGCGCGGCAGGCGGTACCAAGCCGGTGCGATTCATCATTTGAAGGTCGCCGGCTGAAGCTTGCGCCAGGCATCGTACTTGACGCGCAGCGTCTTCACCGGATTCAGGTTCTCGCCGGGCTTGATTGCGTTTGGCCCGGTGAATCTGGGCTGTGCAACGGTGAGATACATCTTGTACTTGCCGTTGTTGTGCGCCCACGTGGTATCGCTCATTCGCGGCGTGCCCTCACCAAGTGCATCGCCGCGCTCAGACATCAGGATGTATGCGATGTATGACGTTCGCCCCTCGCAGGGGTTGAGCGGCTTCGACCCATCGGCCGGCAGTGGCGGGCAGACACAGCGGCTGTCACCGCCGTAAAGGTCGGCCGTCTCCAGCGCAGCCATCACCCGATCGGTAATGGCGCCGTTCGTGCTCAAGAAAGCACGCACGGCATTTGGAATCACTTCGCCCGGGCGAAGAATGTTGCCCTGGATCGAGTAGTAGATCTGCGTGCCGGGCACCTGGCCCTGCATGTCCTGCGCCACGTATCCGTTGCTCAGCCCTGAGTGGCCGGCCATGCGGCCTTTGAGATCCAGGATGCCGAACTGCCGCGATTGAAAGGACGGATCCGCCGAAAGCATCTCAATGATCCGCTTGGGATCCGTGCCTTTCCTGAGTTCTTCGTAAACGAGCATCTGGTTGGCGTGTGTGCCGTCTACCCCAGCTTGGCAGGCCGCGATGCCGAAGCCCGGAACCACAACGGCCTGCACACCCATCAGGAATCGGTCGTTGCTGTCTACACAGGTCGCACTCGCAATGACAATGCGCCCCGTCGCGAGATCCACGGCAATTACGGACCACGTGGCCTGAGCCATGCTCGGCAGCAGACAGAGCGCGGCCAATGCGCGCAGGAAGAATCGTTTCATGCTCACGTTCCGAAAGTGGTGAAAGGTCTCGGTTCCAAGCGTGAATCATCAAGCCAAAGCAAGAGCATCAATCGAATGAATCCAACACATGTGGCTGATTCATTCGATTGATGCTCTTGTTCTTGCCTGATGAAGTGCCCCGTAGGCCGAGACGCCAGCGTTACGGCGCCTTGGGAAGCACGGTGTACGAGCAAGCCTGCGAGGCTGGGTTTGGCGTCGGGGCCGGTGCAGCCGCCGCCGCGCCGCCACCAGGCGCCTGACCAGCGCGCCCACCACCACGTTGCGGCGCCGGAAGCGTACCCTTGTTCGCGATCGCCTTGTTCATGGCCTCAATCGTGTAGTTGACGCGGAAGTCCACCACCTGCTTGGCCAGTTCGGCCGTCTTCTTGCGATCCGTGAGATCGAAGCCGTTGATCATCGCCTTCCTGGCCTTCACGCGCTCGTCGTAGCGCACCGACTTCGGGTCGGTGTTGAACATGTTGAGCGTGATGATCGCGTCGTCGTGCAGTCCTTCGCTGCAGCTCGGCCTGACGCCCTTCTCCTCCATGAAATCACCCACCGCGTTGTACGTGTAGTACTCCTGGATGTGGGCAACGAGCGTGCTGCCGCCCCATGCGGCATTGAGCGAGTCGGCCACGAAGCGCTGACCAGCCTGGTTGCCGCCGGAATCGCCGATCAGGAAGACCTGCTTGAAGCCGTGCATCTTGAGCGAGTGGACGATGTCGGTCAGGATGGCGCGATAGGTGGTTTCGCGCATCGAGATCGTGCCCGGGCTGCGCATGTGGCTGGTCGGCGGCTCAATGCCGCCTTCCGGCGTGAACTTCACAAGCGGCGCGCAGAGCGCGTTGCCGAGCTTTCGGGCGATTGCTTCGCAGTTCGACTGGTTCACATAGTTGTGCTTGCCGGTCACCAGCCACGGCCCGTTGGGTTCTACGCCGCCGGTCGCAATGATCGCAGTGGTCTTGCCGGCCGCGAGTGCGTCGCGGACATCCATCCAGGTCATCTCTTCGATCCATACCGTGTTCGCGGCCGGAATCGGATTCGGCGTGTCCTTGCAGTTCCAGATGTTCGCGCGGCACTCGCCGCCGCCCATGGTGCGCGGGTCTGGAGCCTGGGCACCACGACCGCCGCGACCGGCTGGAGCAGCCTGGGCAGCAAGAGACGATGCGGTGGCAGCAAGGAGGAGCGTCAGTGAGAAAAAGCGCTTCATTGGAAACTCCACGGGCAGGGGGATGACGGGGTGCCGGCGAGCGTTCTGGGGACCGTCTGCACGCCACAAACGTGCTGCAAAGAGAGAGGCCGCCGCAACCGCGACGGTTGCGGCGGCCCCCGCGCAGACCCAGGGAAGGGTCGGCCTTACATAATGACCAAAC
>JARIET010000120.1 GCA_031127185.1 Gemmatimonadota bacterium
TCGGCGTACGCCGTGTCACGGTTGCGCTCAGCCTCGCGTCGCTGCTGCGCGGCGACATCCGCCTTGGCACGATCACCATTGACGGGCTTGTTGCGTCGCTCGATCAGGCGAAGGACGGCTCGTGGAACGTTGACCACCTCTTCGTTCCCACGTCACCGGCACGCACGCGATCCGCGTCCGCGCCTCGCCGGATACTCGCGGACAGCATCGCGTTGTTCGACGGCACGCTCCTGCTCAGCACGATGGACACGCTGCCATCGCTGCCCAATATCCGGCACGCAATCACCGGCATTCAAATGGCGGCCGGTGCGACGACGCTCGTCGGTGCCGATGGCAGCGGTGGAGCGCCACTCCGCGCGCTCGCGCTGGAGGCGGATTCCCCGCCCCTGCGGCTCGTCTCGGCATCCGGCGATGTGCGCTGGTGGTCCGATTCGCTGCGCTTGAACATCCCGCGTCTTCGCTTGCCCGGCTCGCGCGCCAGCCTGCGCGGAACCATCGCATGGCCGCCGGAGCGCGCGACACAGGTGGCGCTGGATATCATCGCCGACAGCGTAACGATGTCCGATGTACGGTGGATGTCGGCGCTCCTGCCGGCCGAAGGCGCGGCGTCGGCTACGGTGGGGGTACGAACCGCGGCCAACGGCGACCTGCGATACGACGTACGGACGTTTGATCTCCGCGCGCACGAATCGCAACTCACGGGGAGCGTGAGCATCACGCCGGGGCGGCGCACGCAGGTGCGCGGTCTCTCGGTGGCCATGCAGCCGCTCAGCCTGCTGCTGGTGCGCAAGGTGTTCGGCGACACGATCCTCGCGGCCGCCTGGCGCGGCGCGATTGACGGCACGCTGCGCGCCACTGGTGGTTTCCTCGACAGCCTGGTGATCGACACAGTGCGAGCGACGTTCCACGACGCGCGACTTGGTGGTGCGCAGTCGCGCCTCAGGGTGGGCGGCGCGATGGATGCATCCGGCCGGGTGACGCGACTCATCGGGATGCAGGTCACGATTGACTCGATGGATGTGCGCACCGTTGGTGCGATTACGAAGGCCGCAGACTCGCTCCGAGGTGCGCTCACCGGACGCGTGCGACTGAACGGCCCGACCACCAATCTCGACTTTTCCGATCTGTTCCTTCGCCACGTGGACGGCGACCGCCAGGCGTCGCAGCTCACCGGCTCCGGCAGCATTGCCTCAGATCCGTGCACACGCTGGTTCGACGCAACGCTGGTGCTCGATACGGTGGCCGTGGCGACACTCGCCCCAACCGGCAGCGGCCTCCCACTGCGCAGCACGCCATCTGGAACGCTCACGTTATCGGCGATCGCTGACACGATGTGGATTGACGGCCGCATTGGCGCAGGGGACGGCTCGTTCCGCATCCTTGGCAATGCGCTCCTCGACTCGCTTCGCACGCGAGTCACGATTGACGGGACCATGTCCGCGATCGACCCGGGAGTATTCATCGGCCGCAAGGAGATTCCGTTGCTCTCGCTCAGCGGAAGGTTGCACCTGACCCTCGATGACAGTGCGACCGCGCCCGACCGGCATCTGGACCTGCGACTCGACACGACGTCAACGATCGGTTCGACGCAACTCAGGAGTGGCATGCTCCGGTTCGGGTACGACTCCACGGGGTTTCACCTGGATACGGCGACCCTGAGCGCGACTGGATGGGGACTCGACGCCAGTGGCCGGTTGGCGTTGAAGGGTACCGGCGACGACTCGCTGCGTTTTTCTGCGACGATCGACTCGCTGGCTACGCTGCGATCGCTGTTGCTGGATTCCACAGGCGCACCACGCTTCACCGACCTGGCCGGGCGCATCCGGACGGACTCCGGCGTCATCGCCGGATCATTCGAGTCGGCGCGCCTGCGCACGCGGATCGGCGGCTCCGATGTTCGGGTCGGCACCACGATCATCGAGTCCGCGATCGGCGATCTCGCGCTCAGCGGCCTCCCTGACAGCGCGTCGGGGTTCATTCGAGGCACGCTCAGCGGAGTATCGAACGGCGGTGGCAAGCTCGACGCGGGCGCAGTCACCGCGCAGATATTCGACGGACAACGCGCTCGCGTGCACCTGTCCGCGGCGATGGGGGACACCGTCGATCTACTCGCAGCCGCCGACGTGCGGTGGCCCGCCCAGGGCTACGAGATCCGCCTGGATACGCTGAACGCCCGCATCGGTTCGCGCCGATGGGCGTTGACCACCGCGAGCCAGATTCGCGCAGCGACCGGTTCCGTCGATGTCGACTCGCTGGTCTGGCGAAGCGACGCGGGCGGCGTGGTCGTGGCGGCTGGGGCAATGGCCAATGCCGGGGCGCTGAATGCCAGTCTGGCCGTGCGATCGCTGGCGTTCGGGGAGGTCTCATTCCTCGGAACGCTGCCCGTCGGTCTCACCGGGCGCATCAACGCCGAGGCGACCGTTGCCGGCACGCGCGACGCACCGACGATCAGCGCTCGCGCCACCGTCAGTGAGATGCGATCCGCGGACCGTGATCGTCCATCGCTTGCGCTTGACGTCAAGTATGCCGCACAGCGCTTGGGGGTCGACCTGCAGGCCACCCTCGACGGCCGGCGCGTCCTCGATCTTCGCGGTGATGTTCCGCTCAATCTCGCACTCCGCGACGTCGGCGACCGCGTGGTGGATGCGCCGATGTCGCTGCGGTTGCGGACAGACAGCCTCGGGCTCGCTGCATTCGAGGGCGTTGCGCCTCGCGTCACGGCGCTCACTGGCCAACTCAACGCTGCACTCGACATCGGCGGGACGCTGCGTCGCCCGCGAGGGCGCGGCACGGTCGCGATCACCGGCGGCGCCTTCGACATCCCCCGCTACGGCATCGAAGCGCGTGCCCTGGAAGCTGAGCTCGAACTCGCCGGCGATTCACTGCTGGTGCGCACGCTTCGCGTCGCTGACACGCAAAGTCCGCGGGATACAGCCGGCGTGAGGGGACTCGTGCGCCTCGCCGGCAACACGTGGACCGAGTGGCAGCTCGACCTGCAGTCCGCCGCCAACAAGTTTCGCGTGATCGATGACTCACGACTGGCCCGGGCTGAGGCGGATTGGGACTTGAGCATCGATGGATTGCTCGCAGAGCCACGCATCTCAGGCACGGTGCATCTGCCCTACGCCGTGTTCACGATCGGACCCACGCGACGCTCACGTGCGGCGACGACGCCGGAAGGCGCAGCACGCCCGGGCACGCCCACGGTGAATGGCGTCATCGTGTCGCTCGGAAGCGACGTGCGCCTGCGCTCGCGCGAAGCAAATGTGCAGTTGGCCGGCGAGTTGGAACTGTTTGGCCCGCTGGCCCGTCCGTGGATCAGCGGCTCAGTCAACGCAACGCGGGGCACGTATCGGGTGGATTTGGGGCCCATCACCCGAACGTTCCGCGTCGACAGCGGCGTGGTGGTGCTGGAGGGCACGCCGGACGTCCCCGCGGCGCTCGACATCTATACGTCGTATGTCGTCCGCCGACCCGACGACGATGTCACCATCGGGGCGCGGCTGTATGGTACCACGATCCGGCCTCGGCTCAACCTGACCAGTGACCTGGGGACTGCGACGAGCCAGAGCGAGATCGTGAGTTACCTCGTCTTTGGGCAGTCGACATTCGGCGTGCCGCAGAACACCCAGTCTGCTCAGCAGACCGCGCAGGCCGCGCTGGTCCCATCGATTGGTGGATTCCTTGAAGGCATCCTCGGCACGGTACTCCCCTTCTTCAGCACCCTTCAGGTGTCGACCGTCGCCAATGAAGGCGCCACCAACATCGTCACCAACCCGTTGAATGTCTTCAACAGTTTTGTGGTAACCGGCGGGCGCCAGGTTGGTACCGACTCGTTCTTCAGCCTTAGTGGAGGGGTTTGCCGCGGAAGCCAGACCTCTTCCACCGGGAACGTACCCTTCTGGCTTGGCACGGCAGCCGAGTACCGGCCCAAGCGGTCGATCGGCGCGCAACTGTCGATCGACCCGGGACCGGCGCCCTGCAGCCGCGTCAGCTCGGTTGGCGACACCTACCAGATGGGGTTCGACCTCACGTACGACTGGCGGTTCCGCAAGCGGTAACCAGCGCCGCTACTTCTTGGAGACCTGCTCCTCCTTCAGCACTTTCTTGGCGATGATAAACACCATTGCCGCCACGATCACGAAGTCGATCGTGGAGCCGATGACAGGACCGTAGAGAAATTTCGACCCGTTCACCTCGAACGCAGCATCGCGCCATTCGCCGCTCGGGGTCAGCATCCCGACGACCGGCATCAGGAGACCGTCGACCACGGATTTCAGCAAGTCGTTGAACTTGCCGCCAATGATCACGGCAATGGCCAGACCGATGACGCCGTACTGCTTCAGGAATGCGATGAATTCCTTGATCATTTGCGCTTCCCCTCCATGGGCCGGTGTACGTGGTGGAGCGAGGGCGTGGACGAGTAGCCTCGCACGTGCGCCCTCCGCCATACTTACACACTTATTCGGCGATGTGCCGGCCCGGCGCAACCCCCATAACAACTGACGGGAGCCAGCAATGAAGGCGTTGATCACCGAAGTGATTGGAACCTTCTTCCTCGTATTGGCCATTGGGCTCGCGGTCAACGCGAGTGAGCCGCTCGCCGCCATCGCCATCGGCAGCACGCTGATGGTCATGGTCTATGCCGGGGGCCGGATTTCGGGAGCCCATTACAACCCCGCCGTCTCGCTGGGCCTGGTGGTTCGCGGTGCCATGCCAGCCGGCAAGCTGCCGGGTTACTGGGCGGCGCAGTTCACGGGCGCGATCATCGCGGGGTTCCTTGTCTGGAAGTTCACGGGTCAGCCGCTGCACGTGGCGCCCGCCGAGCTCACCACGCCGCTGAAAGCAATCGTTGGCGAGGCGATCGCGACCTTCGGACTCGCCTACGTGGTGATGCACGTGGCGACCGGCAAGGGAACCGAGGGCAACAGCTACTTCGGCCTGGCCATTGGCAGTACCGTGACCGCATTTGCGCTGGCCTTCGGTCCAATCACGGGCGGTGCGTTCAACCCGGCGGTTGGGATCGGTCCGGCCATCGTGGAAATGGCGCTGAGCCGGGAGGTATCGCCGCTCTTCTGGGTCTATGCTGTGGCCCCGTTCCTTGGTGCGGCAGCGGCCGGCGCCGTGTTCAAGTACCAGGAGTCCTAGCGGGTTGCGCTAGGAGCCCAACCCGAACACCTCGACGAAGGTCAGTGCGTTCCCGTCCGGGTCCCGCACGGTGAACTCGGTGGTCCCCCAGGGCTGGGCGGCGATGTCGCCGGCGGGATCAATCACGCCCCGGTCCTTGAATTCGGAGTACAGCTTCCGGATTTCCGTGACTTCAATCCGGCACCCCGATCGGTCGCGCGGAGCGTCGACTTCGGTCCGCGCGAAGTGGATTTCGATGGCGTCTCGCCGCACACCACCATAGGAACCGGCGTTGAACCCGAGCCGAAACCCCAGGGTGTCAACGTAGAAGTCTATGGCACGCCGGAGGTTAGCCACCGGTAGCATCGGTATTCCGCGCGTGAAATAGGACGGGCCCATCCCGAACAATCAGTCTTTCGCGAACGGCGGGCAATCCCCATCTTGTGGACGGTTGCAGGATAACTCCGGCCCCGGACTGCCATAGATGCGAAATGTCGCCGTTGCGCTCGTCGTCTCCACTGCACTCATCGCATCCTCCGCCACGGCGCAGGGGCCGTGGCGGAACCTGGCCGAAGGGAACTCAATCGCCGCCTGGCGAGGCTACAAATCCGACAGTGTCCCGCCCGGCTGGCAGGTCGTGGACGGCATCCTCTCCAAGCAGCGGCCGGTCGCCGATATCATCACGCGCGATCAGTTCGGCGACTTTGAACTCTCGCTCGAATGGAAAATCAGCGCAGGCGGCAACGCGGGAATCTTTTATCGCGGCACCGAGGAATATCCGCGCGTCTACTGGAGTGCGCCGGAGTATCAGCTGTTGGATGATGCCAGCGCGCCGGATGGGCGCAATCGGCTGACGAGTGCCGGCTCAGCCTACGGCCTTTACCCACCGCCGGAAGGGCACCTCAAGCCCGTCGGTGAGTGGAATGAAACACGCATTCTGGCGAAGGGCGGCAAGGTTGAGCACTGGCTGAACGGTGTGAAGCTGCTGGAGTACGAACTCTGGGGCGCCGATTGGACCGCCAAAGTGAAGGCCAGCAAGTTCAACGAATGGCCCAACTACGGACTGGCCAGGCGGGGACACATCGCGCTGCAGGGTGATCACGCCGGCACGCTCGCATTTCGCAATATCAAGATTCGGGAGCTGAAGTGAGTTCGGTCGCCGGCGCCACCCAGCCGATGGGCGGCGTCAAGTTCAAGCTCAGCGTGATGATGTTCCTCCAGTACTTCATCTGGGGGAGCTGGTTCGTCACGATGGGTACCTACCTGGGCCAGACCCGGCAGTTCGCCGATACGCAGATTGGCAGCGCGTACGGCGCAATGGCGATCGCCGCGATCGTCTCGCCGCTCTTCATGGGCGTGATCGCCGACCGGTTCTTCGCGAGTGAAAAGATCCTCGGCATCCTGCACCTGGCCGGTGGTGTGACGATGTGGTTGGTGTCGCAACAGACAGACTGGAGCACATTCTATCCGCTGTTGATCGTGTACGCGCTCTGCTACATGCCAACGCTATCGCTCACGAATTCGATTTCGTTTCACCAGATCAAGGACCCGGCCCGCGATTTTCCACTGATCCGCGTGCTCGGCACGATCGGGTGGATTGTGGCAGGGATCGTCATCGGCAAGGTGTTCAAGGCCGACGCCACTGCCCTGCCCATGCAACTCGCGGCAGGCGCATCAGTGGTCATGGGGCTCTTCGCGTTTGCGCTTCCCCACACGCCGCCTCGGGCGGCGGGCGAGCCTTTCAGCATTCGCGACGCGCTGGGGCTCGACGCGCTCCAGCTGCTCAAGGAGCGGGATTTTCGGTACTTCACCGTCGGCTCGTTTCTCCTCTGCGTGCCGCTGCAGTTCTACTATGCCTTCGCGAATCTCTACCTGAATGAAGTGAAGGCGCCCGACCCGGCGTTCATCCAGACCTTCGGGCAGATGAGCGAGATCGCGTTCATGCTCCTGTTGCCCTTTGCGTTGCGCAAGTTCGGGATCAAGTGGATCATGGTCGCCGGAATGTTTGCCTGGTTCCTTCGCTACATGATGTTCGGACATTTTGAGAATTCGTTCTTCGGCGTCGTGCCAGGCGGACTCTGGGCGGTGTATGTCGGCATCCTGCTGCATGGCATCTGCTACGATTTCTTTTTCGTGGCCGGGCAGATCTACACGGACGAACGTGCAGGCCCCAAGGTGCGCGCCGCCGCACAGGGGTTCATCAATCTGGTCACCAACGGGCTCGGTTATTTCCTGGGTGCCACGGTCTCGGGGCTCGTGGTCAGCAAGTACGCGGTAACGCCGGTTGACGGCAACCCGCCACACGACTGGTACCAGATCTGGCACACCGCGGGCTATCTCGCGCTGGGCGTGACCGTGCTCTTCCTCTTCCTCTTCCGCCCGCGCAAGCAGGCGGCGGAGTAGGCGGGTGACCGCTCCGGATCCGGGCATCCGTCGCCTCTCGGTCAACAATCCCGGAGCGCAGGAATCCGTGCTGGTCGAGGCGGCGGTCGATACGTTCGACGCGGCGATTGCCGCCGAAGTCGCGGGGGTGCAGCGGATTGAGCTCTGTGGCCCGCTGCACGACGGCGGCACGACGCCGAGCGCCGGACTGATCGCGCGGTGCTCGGAGAAGCTACTGACGTCGGTGAACGTGCTGATCCGGCCACGCGCCGGGAACTTCGTCTACACCGACGACGAAATCGAAATCATGAAGAAGGACATCGCGGTGGCACGCGAACTCGGCGTCGACGGCTTTGCCTTCGGGGCATTGACGCCTGAGGGTGACATCGATGTCGCGAACATGGCGGACCTCATCGCCGTGGCGACACCGCTGCGCGTGGTGTTTCACCGCGCATTTGATGCGGCACGCGACCAGGACGAGGCGCTGGAGCTGTTGGTATCGCTTCAGGTGAACGGCGTACTCACGAGTGGCGCCGCACCGACGGCTGTCGCGGGTCTCGAGCGCATCAAGTCGCTGGTGG
>JARIET010000121.1 GCA_031127185.1 Gemmatimonadota bacterium
TCAATGTTCACCGTACTCACCTCTCAGGCGGGTCGAGTCGACTCCTGGTGCCGCCCAGAACACCTCTGGGCGGTGGGACGAGACGCTGAAGCCCACCGACGAAACAACCAACTCAACTGACTATGACGATCACTGTAGATGACCTCCTGAAGGCTGGTGTCCACTTTGGACACCAGACCCGTCGCTGGAATCCCAAGATGCGCCGCTTCATTTTCGCGGAGCGCAACGGGATCCACATCATCGACCTGCAGAAGTCCCTTCGGCAGCTCGAACTTGCGCAAAAGCTTGCGCGCGAAGTCGTGCTCCGCGGCGACAACGTCCTCTTTGTGTGCACGAAGCGGCAGCTCTCGCAGATCGTGATGGCCGAGTCGGAACGCGCGGGCGCCCTGTACGTCACTGAGCGCTGGCTCGGTGGCCTGCTCACCAACTTCGCCACGATCAAGAAGCAGATCCGTCGCCTCAAGGACCTCGAGGCCGGCACCGAAGAGGGCGGCGAGTTCCAGAACTACACCAAGAAGGAGCAGTTGCTGCTCACGCGGCAGCGCGACAAGCTCCTGAAGAACCTGGCCGGCATCAAGGCGATGAACCGCCTTCCCGGCCTGATGTTTGTCGTGGACGCGAAGAAGGAAAAGATCGCGGTCGAGGAAGCCAACAAGCTTGGCATTCCGATCGTGGCCATTTGCGACACGAACTCGGATCCTGACCTCATCACGGTGCCGGTCGCCGGCAACGACGACGCGATCAAGTCGGTCGAGCTACTCACGCACGCCTTTGCCGACGCGGTGGTGGAAGCCCGTCGCGAAGCACCGGTGCGCGAGGATGCCGAGGACGGCGAGAGCTACACGTATTCTTCCGATCGCGGCAGCGAACCGGAAGGTGATCGGGACGGGCGTCGCGGCGGTCGCGGCGGGCGTGGTGGCGGTGGCGGCGGCGGTGGCGGTGGCGGTGGTGGCGGTGGCCGGCCGCGCCGTCGGCGCGCCAAGCCCGAAGCGATCGCCGCGCGCCTTAAGCCGGACGCGCCGGAAACGGGCGCCGCGCCAGCAGCCGAGTAACAATCCGGACCGCGTCGGCGCAATCGCGCCGGGCGTTCCCGGGAGTTGGGCCGCACCAGTGACTCATCCGCAGTTCCTCAATTCGACTCCAGCGTAGCACACATACACATGGCAATCACAGCAAAGGACGTTGCCGCACTCCGCGCCCGCACCGGGGCGGGGATGGGCGACTGTAAAAAGGCACTTGAAGAGGCGGGCGGCGACATCGAGAAGGCGATCGACGTGCTCCGCAAGAAGGGCGTGGCCAAGGCTGAGAAGCGAGCTGGCCGCACGGCCGCCGAGGGACAGATCATCACGTGGGTGTCTGATGACGGTTCGCTGGCCGCGATGATCGAACTCAATTCCGAGACCGACTTCGTAGCCCGCAATGAGGAGTTCGTTGCGCTGGCCACGATGGTCGCGCGTCACGTGGCCGAAGACACGTCGCTGGATGGCGTGGCGGAGATCACGGCCGACCACGCGCTGATGAACAAGCACTGGCATCACGACAAGTCGCTGACGCTGGCCGAGGTGGTCAAAGCCGCTGCCGCCAAGACGGGTGAGAATGTCACGCTGCGTCGCGTGGCGCGGTACACGTCCAGCGGCGCGGTGGGTTCGTACCGTCACTTCAACGGCAAGATCGCCGTGCTGGTCGAAGTGTCGGGCGCGACGGGCGCGCCCGCAAAGGCGTTGGCGTCGACGGTTGCAGAGCATGTCGCCGCAGGCGTTCCGTTCGTCCCGCTTGCCGTCCGCAAGGAAGATGTGCCGGCGGATGTCGTTGCGCGCGAGCGGGCGATCTACGTTGACCAGGCCAAGGAAAGCGGCAAACCTGAAGCCATTGTCGAGAAAATGGTGGCGGGACGCATCGAGAAGTATTACAAAGAGGTGACGCTCCTTGAGCAGCCGTGGGTCCGTGACCCGGAGAAGTCGATCATCCAGATCGTGAAGGACGTGCCGGGCGCAGGGGTGGCGCGGTTCGTCCGGTTCCAGATGGGCGAGGCCTGAGACCCACAACGCCAGCCACCATGACGCGTAAACCGTCGCTGACCTATCACCGGATCCTCCTCAAGTTGTCGGGGGAGGCGTTGGCAGGCAGTGGAGGTCATGGTTTTGATTTCCAGACCATCACCGGATACGCCCGCGCGATCAAGGAAGTGGTGGCGGAAGGGGCGCAGGTCGGTCTCGTGATCGGCGGCGGAAACATCGTCCGGGGATCGCAGATTTCAAAGCTCGGCATGGATCGCGTCAGCGCCGACTACATGGGGATGCTCGGCACGGTGATCAACGCGCTTGCCTTCCAGGACATTCTGGAACGCGAGGGCGTTGATACGCGTGTGATGACCGCCATTCGGATGGAAGAACTCGCCGAGCCCTATATTCGCCGTCGCGCACTCCGGCATATCGAGAAGGGTCGGGTGGTCATCTTTGCGGCTGGCACCGGCAACCCGTATTTCAGCACCGATACGGCCGCCGTGCTGCGCGGCATCCAGATGAAGGCGGATGTGATCATCAAGGCCACCAGCGTTGACGGGGTGTACACGGCGGACCCCAAGACCACGCCGTCGGCCAAGCGCTACACCAAGATCAGCTACAAGGATGTGATGACGAAGGAGCTTGGCGTGATGGATCAGACGGCGATCACGCTCTGCAAGGAAAACAAACTTCCCTTGATCGTGTTGGACGTCAACGCGCCGCGGGCCGTACTGAAGGCCATCCGCGGCGAAAAGGTGGGGACACTGGTCTCATGAACACCATCCCGAACATCCTGAAGGACTGCCGCGCCCACATGGAGAAGAGTGTGGAGGCGGCCAAGCATCAGTTCAACTCCATCCGCTCGGGCAAGGCGTCGGCGAACATGCTCGACAGCGTAAAGGTCGAGGCATACGGAGCCGAGATGGCGTTGAACCAGGTGGCGACGATCTCGGCGCCAGAGCCGCGCATGCTCGTGGTGACGCCGTTCGACAAGACGCAGGCTAAGGCCATCGAAAAGGGCATCCGCGATGCCAATCTCGGGCTCGACCCGGCGCACCAGGGCGGCATCATCCGCGTACCCCTTCCGTCGATGAATGAGGAGCGGCGCAAAGAGTTGGCCAAGGTGCTCCACAAGTACGGCGAGGATGGCCATATCGCCATTCGCCACCTCCGTACGCACGCGCGCGAGCAGCTCAAGAAGCTCGAAGGCGTGTCCGAGGATGACGTCAAGCATGCGGAGAAGGATCTCCAGAAGCTCCATGATGATCACATCGCCAAGGTGGATGCGGCGATGAAGGCGAAGGAAGCCGAAATCATGGCGGTGTAGGGAGCCCGGCTCCCGGCACTATGGCCGACGCCGCCGAGCTGCTTTCGCAGATGCGGGTCCACGGCGCGGTTCCGCGCCATGTGGCCATCATCATGGACGGCAACGGCCGTTGGGCTCGCGAGCGCATGCTGCCGCGACCCGTCGGGCACCGCAACGGAATGAAGTCGGTGCGCGCGGTAGTTGAAGGCGCAATTGAAGCCGGCATAGAGGTGCTCTCGCTGTTTGCGTTCTCCAAGGAGAACTGGCAGCGGCCGGCCATTGAGGTCGCGGCCCTGATGTCGCTGCTGGAGGAATACATCCAGCGCGAGGCGGACGAGCTGGAGTCTCAAGGGGTGCAGGTGCGCTTCCTTGGAGAACTCGATCGCTTGCAGGGCCCGGCCGCGCAGGCGGTGGAACGTATCGTCGCCCAGACCGCGCACTGCTCGCGCCTCAAGCTCAACCTGTTCGTATCGTACGGCTCTCGCGCCGAGATGCTTGGCGCGGTGCGTCGTGTAGTTCAGGATGTGCAGTCCGGCACGCTGAACCTCGCAACGCTCGACGACGCGGCATTCGGTGACCGCCTGCTGACGACTGGGATTCCAGACCCCGACTTGCTCATCCGCACCTCCGGGGAACAACGCATCTCCAACTTCCTCCTGTGGCAGATTGCCTACACGGAGCTGTTCATCTCGCCCGTGCTCTGGCCGGACTTTGGCCGCCGCGAGCTATACGAGGCAATTCTCGACTACCAGAAACGCGACCGCCGATTTGGCCGCGTCGCGGTTTGAGCGCGTGAACGTCGCGCTGGGGCAGGTACGCGCCCATGTCTAATCTCGCCAAGCGCCTCGCATTTGCTGGCGTTGCGATTCCCATCGTACTCGGGCTGGTCTGGCTCGGTGGGCTGGGGCTCGCGGTGCTGCTCGCTGTAGCAGCCGCCGTGGCGGCGTGGGAGTTCTACAACATTGCGGTCGGCACGGGCAGCCATCCACTCTCACTTGCAGGCGTTGTGCTGAGTGCCGCGATCCCGTTCGGCGTGTATGCGCGATTCGAAGGATACTGGGCCCCGCCGGTGAGTCTTGTGATGCTGATGGTGCTGGTCCTGATGAGCATCACGCTTTGGCGTCGCGGCGCAACGGGAAAGCCGCTCGAGGTCGTTGCCATTACGCTGCTTGGGGTCTTCTACACCGGCGGAATGCTCGCCTTTGCGTATGCTCTCCGGTACCACAGGTTTGCCATTGGGCCGTTGGCTGGCACCCTCCTGGTCCTGCTGCCACTCCTGCTCACCTGGGGAACCGACACCGGGGGTATGCTGTTCGGAAAAACCCTGGGCAAACGGAAGCTGATGCCGTCAATCAGTCCCGGGAAAACCGTTGCCGGCGCGGTTGGCGGCGCCGTTGTGGCGACCATTGCCGCCGTGCTGTTCGTGAAGTTCGCGCTTCACCCCTACGCACACCTGACCATGTCTATGGCCGCGGCCGCCTCATTCGGGTTTGCGGTGAGCCTCGCGGGGCAAGTTGGCGATCTCGTGGAATCGATGCTCAAACGCGAGGCCGGCGTGAAGGACAGCTCTGCCCTCATTCCAGGGCACGGCGGCGCGCTGGACCGGGTGGACTCGCTCCTGTTCACGCTGCCGGTCTCGTACGTCCTGTTCGATCTGCTGTTGATCCCCACGCCCTGACGCGCGCCGGTGACGTGACCAAGCGGATCGCGATTCTCGGTTCTACCGGCTCCATCGGGCGCACGGCGCTGAGTGTGCTGGAGCGCCACCGAAAACGCTTTGCCGTGTCGGCGCTCACCGCGCATTCGAACGCTGCGCTTCTCGCAGAACAAGTGGCCGCTTGGCACCCGGGATTCGTAGGCTGTGTGGCCGGCGGCGACGGCGCGAATCCTGAGTGGCGCTTGGGAGCGGGCTCCCTGGTCGAAGCGGCGACGCGCGACGATGTGGACATCGTGCTCAATGCTGTCGTCGGGGTCGCGGGCATGGACGCAACGCTCGCCGCGCTCGGGGCGGGGAAGCGGGTTGCACTGGCCAACAAGGAATCACTGGTCGTAGCCGGAGAACTCGCCGCGGCCGCCTGCGCGACGAGCGGCGGCGAGATTGTCCCGGTCGACAGTGAGCATTCGGCAATCCTGCAGTGCCTGGGCAATCGTCGGGTGGATGCGGTACGGCGGTTGATTATCACCGCATCAGGGGGGCCGTTTCGCGAATGGGACGCCGCGCGTATCCACGGCGCCACTCGCGATCAGGCGTTGCGCCACCCCACCTGGTCGATGGGGAGCAAGATCACCGTCGACAGCGCCACGCTGGCGAATAAGGCGCTCGAAGTCATCGAGGCACACTTTCTTTTCGGGCTGCCATACGAGAAGATCGAGGTGGTGGTCCACCCGCAGAGCATCGTGCACTCCATGGTAGAGTTCGTGGACGGGAGCGTATTGGCGCAGGTCGGGGTACCAAGTATGGAACTCCCGATTCTCTATGCACTCACCCATCCCGAACGCGTGCCAGATGAGGCAACGCCGCGATTTGACCCGGTGGCCGGTAGCCCGCTGACCTTTGAGCACGTCCGTATGGATGCCTTCCCGGCTTTGCGCCTGGGCATCGAGGCCGGGCGTGCCGGGGGCGCAGCTCCGGCGGTCTTCAATGCGGCCAATGAAGCGGCAGTGGCGATGTTTCTCGAAGGCGATATTCCGTTCGGTGGAATCGCAGCGGCCATAGAGCAGGCGCTCAGCGTGGTGCAGGACAACGCTCGACCCACCCGCGATTCACTCATGGATGCTGATCGGCGCGCCCGCGCCGTCGTAAGGGGAATGCTCTGATGCTTGCCTGGCTCGCTCCGCTCCTGGTTCTCGGACTCGTGGTCTTTGTGCACGAGCTCGGGCACTTCCTCGCCGCAAAGATTTGTGGCGTGTACGCGCCCCGCTTTTCCCTGGGCTGGGGAAGCCCGTTGTGGCGGTGGCGTCGTCATGGCGCAGAAACCGAGTATGTCATCGCCTGGCTGCCGGTCGGCGGCTACGTGCGGATGGCGTCACGCGACGACGACACGATGTCGAAGATCGAGGGAGGCAACGAAGCCGCCCCCGCCGAGGATGCGCCCAGGGAGAAGGGATGGGACGAGGACTCGATGATTCCTCACGGACCGAAACCCATTCCTGAGCATCGGTGGTTCGAGTCGAAGCCCACCTACCAGCGCGTATTCATCCTGTTGGCGGGCGTGACGATGAACGCGCTTCTGGCTTGGGTGGTGGTCGCCGGCATTGTGCTCGCCCGCGGCAAGGAAATCGCGCCCGATGTGGTGCCCGCCGTTGTGGGCCAACTGGTTCCCGACCGGCCGGCAGTCAAAGCCGGATTCGCCCTGGGCGACTCGGTCATTCGGGTAGACACCGCGGTGATCCGCGGGTGGCCGGATTTCTTGCGCGAGGTCACGGCCCGCCCCGGCGCAACGATGCAAGTCGAGGTCATTCGCGCCGGCGCGTCGACCACGCTCACGGTCACGGCTGATTCGGTGCGCGAGCGCGATCCGGTGACGGGCGAGCGCCGCCTCGTCGGGCGAATCGGCATGGGCCCTCACGTGGTTACCACGCGCGTTCCGGTCGGTTTTGGTGAGGCGGTAACGCTGGGTGCCACCGGCACAATCCGCATGGGGACGGAAGTCATCAACGTCGTCCGGGGGCTTTTCGGCGGCACGGTGGGAGTTGATCAGCTGGGTGGCCCGATTGCCATCGCCCGGGCCTCGGTGGCTACCGCCCGAAACGGCTGGGAGCCGCTGTTCACGCTGATCGCCTTCCTGAGTATCAACCTGGCCGTCCTCAACTTGCTGCCCGTCCCGATTCTGGACGGTGGCCAGATCATCGTTACTGTTGCGGAGGGCGTGCGTGGGAAGCCGTTTACGCTCAAAACCCGCGAAAACCTGATGAAGGCGGGGGTGGCGCTCATCCTTGTCCTGTTCTCGATCGTGATGTTCAATGACATCAAATCGCTCGTAACCAGTTTTTTGGGCTAGGACGGCCCGGGGAACTGCGGGACATGGGGAGACGCATGGGGAACAAGGGGGGACATGCCCCCGGACCTTTTCCTCGTTGCCCGTCCCCCGGCGTCCCCCCACGTCCCGTCGTATCCCGTTGTTTCCCTAGCACTTGAGCCTTGTCGTCTAACAAGTTATGTTTCCATGCTATAACAAAATCGACGACAAAAGGAACGGGTAAACAGGACATGGCATTCACGAAGACCGCCGCCCTCGCAAAGCACCAGCGGCATGAAACCGACACGGGCTCGCCTGAAGTCCAGGTCACGGTGCTCACGGAACGGATCAACTATCTCAACGATCACTTCCGGGCACACGCCAAGGACCACCACAGCCGGCAGGGACTCCTGAAGATGGTTGGCCAGCGCCGCCGTCTCTTGCAGTACCTCGAGCGAACCAATCTCGACGCGTATCGGAAGCTCATTGGTGAGCTTGGACTGCGCCACTAACTGACCGACTCGCGAACGCGCGGACGCTGACTCAGCGGACCGCGCGTTTTCGCAGTTGGTGTCGAGGTCCGGAGCGGTGGAGGTCGCGGCCAATGGCGCGCCCTCACCTAGCCCCCGTCAGGTTCGCACACCCGCATAGCGCATAACTCAGAACGGAAAATCCCGTCTCTGAACCCTGAACTCTCAACTGTACCACTTATGCATCGCATTGAACGCACCTTCGCCGGCCGCACCCTTTCCATTGAAACCGGCCGCATGGCCAAGCAGGCCGCGGGGTCCGCGGTCGTTCGCTTCGGCGACACGATG
>JARIET010000122.1 GCA_031127185.1 Gemmatimonadota bacterium
ATCAGTTGTCCGAGGTGCTCACCGGCATGCTCGGCCGTCATCAACAACAGGCCTCGCTTCGTTGTCTTCATCCCGAATACGGTAACTTCCTCGTCGGCCGAAGTTTCGGGCATTGCCATCACGGCAGCGTTGAGGGCGGCAAATCCCGCCTTGAGATCAGCGATCACCTGCGCCTTGTTGGCCGGGCACTCGTCGCCCCTGGCCCCGCCGAGCGCCGCCGGTTTCTTGAGCCCGAGCGGACCGCCAAAGAGATACTTGTCAACCGCCATGTGCACGAGCACTTCGCAGGTGGAGCGGGCGCCCTCCGGTTTCCAGTCCCACTTCGCTTCGGTCATCGCGCCGGCCAACTGCACAACCTTGCTCTCAACCTGCCCGATGCTTCCGAGGAATTCCGCGCGGAATCCCTTGCTGGGAGCCTGCGCCGCGACCGAAGTCGCGCCGACAATCAACAGCCCTGCCGCAAATACATTCAGCGAACGCATGCATACTCCGTGATGAGAAAGGGTACGTCGGGAACATCCGTGAGCGGTCACCGGGGGCGGCGCCGTTCCTTGAGCCAGATCACAAAAAGTCCGCAGTCTGCGTCCCGCACGCCGGCTCCCCGTAGTTCGAGCGGCATACTGGACGGACCGTTGTAATACTCCAGCGCGGCAATGTCCTCGGGCCTGATGGCCCGCAGGTCATACGATTGAGGTACGCGAGTCTCGTTGATGGCAAGCGAGATGATGCAGAGCTCATTGGGCACGCTGCTCGTGATGCTCATCCGCGTGCCCCGGTTGCCCACAATTGCCGACTCGCCGTTGCCAATGTCCCGGATGTCGCCACCGCTGACGCGCGCGAGCAGCAGGGGGGTGTGCGGCGGATCGATCTTGGCAATGTCTGCGGCCGTGAGGAACTTGCCGCGCCCCTTGAACGCGGACCGCCGGAGGAAGGCCATCGGCAACGCGGCTGTCGAGTCGCGAACCGTGGCCGTGGGCAACCGCTGGGCCGTGTCCCGGCGGGTGCTGTCGGTGCGGGGCGGCTGTGCCTGCGCAGCTGCCGCGGCCGGGGCGAGTACCAGCCCCAGGACGATCGTGGCGCGTGAGAGAAATCGATTTCGCATGAATGTTGGGTTCCCTGAAAGCTACTTCGGCCGCCGCCGATCTTTCAGCCAGATCACGAACATTCCGCAATTCGCGTCGCCCTGCAGTGTTCCGCCAAGCTCAAGCGGAATGCTCGACGGTCCATTGTAGAACTCGATGGCGGCGATGTCTTCGGGTTTGATCGCACGAATGTCGAACCCGGCCGGCACGTGCACGTCGTTCACGGCGAGGGAGATGACGCAGAGCTGGCTGGGCGTTGACCCCGACAGTGTCATCCGCGTGCCGCGATTGCCGACCAGCAAGCTGTTGCCGCCGCCGACGTCGCGAATACTGCCCCCGCTAACGCGGGCGAGAAGTTGCGCCGTGTGGGGCGGTCCGATTTTCTCGATGTCGCGCGCGGTGAGGAACTTTCCGGTCCCGCGAATGCGACTCCGCCGGAGGTACGCCTCCGAGAGGAGCTCTCGCTCCTCGCGAATCGTCGTCGTCGGCAACTTCTGCGCCGGGCGGCCCTGAGCCGTATCTGCGGACGGCGGTGGAGCCTGCGCCGCCAACCTCGACGCGCTGGACAGCGCGAGCGTACCAAACACGCCAAACATCACGACCGACGCCCGGAGCCGCCGAATCACCGCGGTGCCCCTGCGGCGTCGAACGCGAGGAGAGTGTGCAGGAGCACGTTCGTACCGCTCACCACATCCTCGGGTGTCGTGAATTCCCGCGGCGAGTGGCTGATACCGCCCACGCTCGGCACAAAAATCATCGCCATCGGGCCGATGAGCGCGGCATTCTGCGCATCGTGCCCCGCCCCGCTTGGCATCACCTTGGCGGTAAGCCCGAGCTGGCGGGCGGCCGCGGCGATGTGCGCGCGCAGAGCCGGATGGCTCAGCGCCGGTTTGTGCGGCGCCGAGTCGACGATGAAGCTGAAGGTCGTGTCGTTCAACTTGCCGATTCGAGTGGCCTCCTCACGAATCTGAGTACCCAGCAGGTCGATATTGGATGCATCGAGGTCCCGGATTTCGATACTGAACTCCACCCGCCCCGGGATCACATTGGCCGCCCCGGGGAAGGCCTGAATCCGCCCAACTGTTCCTACCTGACGGCCCGGTCGCGACGTCACGATGCGGTTGACGGCCTCGATCAACCGGGCCGATGCGAGGAGGGCGTCGCGGCGCCCTGCCATTTCCGTAGTCCCGGCGTGGTTGGCGAAGCCCCCGACAGTCACACGCCAGCGCGCGATCCCGACGATTCCCTCGACGATCCCGATCGCCACTTTCTCACGATCGAGCGTTCCCCCTTGCTCAATGTGCAGCTCGAGGTACCCTGCGATGTCGCCCTGACGGCGGCGTACGGAGTCGAGCTTGGACGGGTCGCCCCCCAAAAAGGCGATGCCATCGCGGATCGACTTCCCGCTCCAGGCCATCTGGGCGAGTTCTTGTGCCGTGACCGGACCGGTGACGGCGTGACTGCCCCACAGCCCGCCCTCCTCATTCTGCCAGACCACGACTTCCAGTGAGTGCCGCGTTGTCGCCCCGGCCTCAGCCAGTGATTGCGCCACCTCAATCGAGCCGAGCACGCCAACGTCGCCGTCGTAGTTGCCACCCTCGGGAACCGAGTCGATATGCGAGCCAAAAACGATCGGCTTCAGCGCGGCATCCGAGCCGGGGCGCCGACCCCAAATGTTGCCGGCAACGTCCACGGACACCGTGAGCTGCGCCGCCCGCATCAGGCCCATTGTGTACTCGCGGCCCTGGCGGTCGGCCTCGGAATACGCCACGCGGGACACCCCACCCTGCGGATTCTTGCCGAACGCTGCGAGTTCCTTGATGTGCGTGTTGACGCGCGTGCCATTGACGCGCAACGACGCACGAGACTGCGCTGCCCCGGACGCGGCCTGCACCGCTCCAGCCGTGACGGCAGCGCCAGCCGCAAGCGACGCGGATTGGACAAAGCGGCGACGATTCATAACCACCAAGATGGCATCCTTGGAGCCACGGCGCACCCTCGGCGAGATTCCGTGGAGTGGCGCGGCGTTCTATTCTTAATGGGTGATTGTCAAACGATTCTTCGACACCAAGCTTGCCCAGACGAGCTACCTGATCGCCTGCGGGCGAGCCCACGCTGCCATCGTCATTGACCCGCTGCGTGATATTCGCCAATACCTCGACACTGCAAAGGCCGAAGGCGTCGAGATCACGCATGTCTCGGAAACACATATCCACGCGGACTTTGTCTCCGGCTCCCGCGATCTCGCTCGCGCCACGGGCGCGACGCTGCTGCTTTCGGACGAGGGCGACGCCAACTGGAAGTACGCCTATGCCAAGTCCGCTGGCGCGCGCCTTGTGACGAACGGTGACGAGGTGATGGTGGGCAACGTGCGTGTGCGCGTGGTGCACACCCCAGGGCATACGCCAGAACACATCGCATTTCTCATTACGGACACCGCGGCCGCAGACGAACCGATCGGCATTGTGACGGGCGATTTTGTTTTCGTTGGTGATGTGGGTCGCCCCGACCTGCTGGAGCGTGCGGCCAAGTTTGCAGGGACGATGGAGGCGAGTGCACGGACGCTCTTCCAGTCCCTGCAGAAATTCAAACAGTATCCCGATTGGCTGCAGATCTGGCCGGGGCACGGCGCCGGCTCCGCGTGCGGGAAGGGGCTCTCATCGGTGCCGCACTCCACAGTGGGCTACGAAAAGCGGTTCAGCTGGGCGTTCGGCATTGCCACTGAGCAGGACTTCGTGAATGCAGTGCTCGAGGGGCAGCCGGAGCCGCCGAAGTATTTCGCCGAGATGAAGCGGATCAACAAGGAAGGCCCCTCTCCTTACGATCCGGCGCGTATGCCGGACGTCTGGGGATTGAGTGCGCTTCGGAGCGCACTGGCGGCGGGCACGCCGATCATCGATGCGCGCGCCCGGGTGGATTTCGCCGAGGGGCATATCCCCGGCACCATCAGCGTTCCGCTGACCAACAGTTTCAACACCTGGGCCGGCTGGCTGCTCCCCTACGACCGCGACTTTGCCGTCATTGTGTCATCTGGCGCAGCGGCCGGGGAAGCGGTGCGCGAGCTGGCCATGATCGGTCTTGATCGCATCGCGGCCACGATCGACGCTGCTGTGGTCAGCGAGTGGGCGTCAACGGTGGGACCACTCGAGTCTGTCCGGCAGCTTACGGCCGCAGAGGTCGCCGCCGGGCAGGCAGCGGGCACCATGACCATCGTTGATGTGCGCGGCGGATCCGAATGGGGCGCGAGCCATATCCCGGGCGCACCGAACATTCCGCTGGGCTACCTGCGAGAACAACTGGCCTCAGTCGGCAGCAGCAAGACCATCGTCCTTCAGTGCCAGGGCGGCGGCCGCTCCTCGATTGCCGCGAGCCTGCTGCAGGCAGCCGGCGTAAAAAACGTGGCGAACCTGGCCGGCGGATTTGATGACTGGGAATCCTGCGGACTGCCTACCGAAAAGCCGTAGTCGTCGCCGCTACCGTGGCGGCGCCACGCAACCGGGGATCTTGAACGCCCCGATCTTCGTTGAGTAGCTTGGCGCACCCTTCTTGAAGTAGTCGCCCACATACCAGAAGGTGCAGTCGTCGGACGGATCCATCGCCAGCGCCGTGTAGTCCTCCCAGCGGAGCGTGTTCGCCTGTGACGCCTCGCCGTTCACGAGCACCGTTTCGCGGAAACCCAATGTGCCGCGGGGGTCCGTTGCAAGCCGCGCGGCGAAGCGCTGCCCGGGATAATGGGTCGCGCCGCCAAATGAGTACCCGATGCCGATGTTGCCCTGCGCATCGATACCGAGGCTTCCCATCCAGCGATAGGAACTGTCGGGGGCCAGCGTGCCCTGCTGATAGAGCGTGGGCCTGCGTTGCGCGTCGACCCGGAACTCATACCAGCGCACTCCACCACCGCCCCGCGTGGTATTCACCGAATGCAGAGCGGCGATCGATTCCACGTTGCCGATCCGCCGATACACCACGCGGTTCATCAGCTTGTCGCCCTGCGCGTCGAGTCGGCGCACCGTGTCGGGCTGTGGCACGCAGTGGGTGAGCTGCCCGTCGCAGAGGTAGTGATAGGGAGCAACGGGAATCTTGAATGGTCCGGCCAGTCTGGTTTTGGTCGCGTCGTTCCAATCGACGTGAAGATTCCACCAGTAGATGCCGTTGTCGTCAAAATCGTTCTTGAGCTGTGTGCCGCCCGTTGCAAACACGGGGTTCGGCGCACCAACCGGCGGAAGCCCCCACCCGTCGATGTCTGCCGGATTGAGGAAGTTCACGTCCTTCACGATCACGCATTGTTCGGTAGCGCTAAGCCCATGCAGCATGCGCGCGCGATCAGCGACGCAAATGTGTTTTTCAATGACCTCGTCGCCGGTGCTGGTGCCGTTGTAGTAGCCATCGGGCCAGACGGCAATGCGCGGATAGTCGGGAAACAGGGGCCGCACGAACTCGTACTTGTGGTACGACCCCAGGGGGTCCGGCCCCACGCTCACCGCGTAGCACATGTAGAAAGGGCCGGTGGAGTCATTCGCCGGGCGCCGGAATATGGGCATCCCCACTACCCATCGATCGGCAAGCTGGTCGTACTTCACCACTGCATCGCCGTTATTGAACGTGCCGCAGGACCCCTGGAGCCCGGAGAACAGCGACCCGGTAGGTGCCGCGCCAAGCAAGACCTTGCCGGTCGTGTCGTATCGCGCGCCCTTCTTGGTGAAGATCGCATAGCGCGAGTTCACAATCTGGAAGATGTGATCAGGCCCCACGGCCAGCGCGTTGTCCGAGGGATTGCGGCCGGGCATTCCCTGCGTGGCGCCGGAGAATCCCACTCCGAGCCCGTCGAACGATGTGAGGAGCGGCACGGGGGCGCGAGCGCCGTGTGCTCGCTGTTCGACGGCGCGGCCGAGTACGGGCATCGGGCCCTTGGGCGGGATCGGCGGCGGTGCGCCGCGCTGCGCGAAGGCCACACCCGGCCCGCCAAACTGAACCGCTGCGACGACTCCAAGAATCGCCGCAGCGGCCGGTCGCGCACGAATCGACATGCTATTTGGCTTGTGCGGCGATGAGTCCCTGAATCTGCTTCACCGCAAGATTGACCTTGATGTCGAAGATGACCTTGCCGATTTCTCTCGACGCCTTGCGCGCATCGCCGTTGATACCATTGTTCACGCGCGGGCGCGCGGCGGCCACCGAGTCGACAGGCTGGCCCGGGCACGGCACGTAGTTGCCGACGGCGGTGGGCAAGAGCTCCATGCGTACCCAGCCCTTGTCTGACCCGAGGTAGACCATGTTCGCCGTGTCGTTGAGTCCGGCGTGCGAAGCGCACGGAAGGCCCTCTTTCACCAGGTACTTCGCGAACTCCTCGCGTGCGGCGAAATAGGCGTCCGGGATGTGGTAGACGTGCTTTCCTTCCGGCGCGTACTTGGCATCGAGTTCTTTTGCCGCCTCGCCGAGCTGGGCTTGCCCACCGCCGTTGTCACCCATGATCATGACGTTCTTGAATCCCTGTCGCAGCAGCTGCTCAGCGATCTCCATGTTGACCGCCTTGTAGAGTGCGGCAGAGATACCAATCGAGCCAGGCATCTCGGCGCTCGTGCCGGCGGGCGAATACGCAAGAATCGGCGCGGCGATAGCATTTCCAAGCTTGAGCGCGACGGCCTTGGCCATCTCGCGGGCCATGAGCGTGTGACCGCCATTCACGTTTTGCGGGCCCCGCTGTTCCGTCCCGCCGTTGTAGACAATGGCCGTGGTCTTGCCGAGCTCGTTGATGGCCCGTTTCACCTCGGGCCAGGTCATCATCTCGAATTCCACGAGATCTCGTGTGCGCGCCAGCGCCTCACCCGTGGCCGGAATCGGCGGGCCGCCGCGTCCGCGCCCGCCCCGCCCTCCCCGCCCCGTAGTGTCTTGTGCGAGGAGCTCGGACGAAGCAGCGAGCGCCAGCACCACAATCATTCCCATTCGCCGCATCGCAGTCCCCCCAAGAAGTTGCGTTGTTGTTGCATTTGCTGTTTCAGTTGCCGTTGAAGTTCCAGTGCCCGTTGCCGTATCCGCGAAAATCCGTTTTTATCCGCGCGTTTCCGCGGTCACGCCGTAAGACTAGGGAACTGGCCGCGCCGCAGGCTTGGTGTTTTTCACATAGATGTCAAACCACGCCACCCACCGCGCCCAGAGATCAAGATCGCTCTGGTACGTCGCCACGCTGTGGTCTTCGTACGGATACATGTACAGCGCTGCCGTTTTTCCCAGCCCCTGCAGCGCCGCCATCATGCGCGTTGAGCTGATGGGTGATGTCCCCTGATTCTGGTCTTCCCACGCATGATAGAGCAGGATCGGCGTGGCGATCTTGTCGGCCCTGAAGAACGGTGACATGTCGAGATAGGTGTCCTGGGCCTGGAAGAAATTGCGCCGTTCACTTTGGAAGCCGAATGGCGTCAGCGAGCGATTGTACATGCCGTCGCCCGCGATACCCGCCTTGAAGTACGGCACCAACGAAATCGCGTTCATGGTGCTGAACGCGCCATAGCTGTGGCCGCCAAGTCCGATGCGATCACGATCCACAAAGCCCATGTCCACAATCGCATCAACGACGGCGTCCAGGTTCTCGCGCAGGTCCCGTGTGTAGTTGTCGTTCATGCGGCCCGAATCACCCCAGATGGGGATGTCCGGCTCGATGAGCGCGTAGCCCTGTGACACCCAGAGCTTGGTGCTCGAGGCGGGGCGTGCTGAGGGGACTTCGGGGAACTGATTGATGTTCGTGCCGTAGCGCGATTGTTCGTACTGCTGCTGTGTGGTGTATTCGCGCGGATAGAACCAGATCACGCCGGGGAGTTTCGTGCCCGGGCGCCAATCCTTGGGCAGCGTGACATCCACCCACATCTTGTTGCCGTCGCGCGGACGGCTGACCTGGAAGCGCTTCACCTGCGCACCAGAGACCTCGGGACCGACGTCCACATTGTTGGTGATCTTCTTCGAC
>JARIET010000123.1 GCA_031127185.1 Gemmatimonadota bacterium
CCAAGGGGTTCTACGTCATCCGTGATTTTGCGCCTGGCAAGCCGCGGCATGGCTACGTTATCGCTCAGGGCTCGAGCGCGACGGTGAACTTGGTCTCTGTGTTGCCGAAACTCGGCGCAGCGGGCGTCAACGTCCGGGTGATCGCGGCAATCAGCGAGGAACTCTTCGACCACCAGCCTGCGGCGTATCGCGAGTCAGTGTTGCCAGCGGATGCGCTCGCCGACTTGATGGTCGTGAGCACGGGAACACGACGGGTCTGGCCGCTGAAGAACGTGGGGCCGCTCACCGACGCGTACTCAATGACTTCCGATTGGGACCACCAGTGGCTCACCGGCGGCCTCGAAGCGGATGTGGTCGCCGAGGCACACCTCGACGCCGACTCGATTGCCACTGGCGTGAAGCGGTTCGCCGCCGACCGGGCGCAACGGATTTCACGCCAGCAAGCGATGCTCAAGCCGTAGGCTCTCGCGGCGCTGCACCTGCAACGCAACGGCGCGCTCCGGATGATCAAGCATCCAGAGCGCGCCGTCTTTGCTTCACATATGGATCGCTACGGAATCACCGGCGCCACACAGGTTGTCCTGGAAAGATCCGTAATCGCACGCGAGACGAGTTCGACGCGGCCCTTGTCCGTCGCCGAGGCGACGTCGCCCTTCACTGCTGTCCCAATCGTCGCGAGCGCGGCATTTCTGCCACCGCACCCGCCGCGTTCAGCTGCGAGCAGGTCATTGCGGATCGCCGCGATTCGGGCCGGGGAGAGCCCACCATTGCGCTCGAGTTGATCGAGATACGCTCGCGCGAGCGGGAAGCTCGCCGGCCACACGGTATGCGGCTGTTCCTGTGAGTTGAACTGCTCGTAGCGCACCGTCTTCGCCGCATCGATCTCGTTCTGCGACAGGTACTGGCTCGGCGTGAGTTCGTGAATGTCGAGTCCGCGGGCCTCGTCGGACGAGACGATCACGCCGTTGTACCAGTACGTGGACCAATAACCGCCGCCGGGGCCGCGATCGAAGAAGCCGATCTCGATGGGCTTCGCGGGATCGGTCCAGTCAAACAGCGTTGCGCCACCCATATAGAACGCCTGAACCATGATGTCGCGGCCGGGCACCGGGATCAGCGACCCGTTGTGCGCCGTGCAGATCTCCTCGGTCGTCTGCGGCGCCGGCATCTTGTAGTAGCTCTGGAACTTGAGCTCTCCGTTTTCAACCGTGAAGATGGCGTTTCCACCCCACTCGAGCTTGTCGGTCGCGCGGCAGCGCGGCGCGCCGCCGCCACCCCATTCGTCAGAGAACAGCAGCTTCGAGCCATCGTTACTGAACGTGGCCGAGTGCCAGAACGACATGTTCGAGTCGGCGACCGACTTCAGGCGCTTGGGATTCTTTGGATCGCGAATGTCAAAGAGCAGGCCGTAACCCGCGCACGCACCACCCGCGTAGCCAACGCCCGGATAGGCCGTGATGTCGTGGCACCCGCTCTGGCCGACGCCGCCGCCGCGCGCGCCACCGCCAGCCGGCGGGCCACCAGCACGCCCAGCGCCGGGCGGCGGGCCGCCGGC
The DNA here is from genome assembly GCA_031127185.1 of Gemmatimonadota bacterium. Taxonomy (GTDB): domain Bacteria; phylum Gemmatimonadota; class Gemmatimonadetes; order Gemmatimonadales; family Gemmatimonadaceae; genus Fen-1231. Next base: position 1,556 of record JARIET010000123.1, read on the forward strand.
ACGACCGCCACCGGGCGCGGCGCCCGCACGACCGCCCCGTCCACCACGACCAGCCGTACCCGTATCACTGGGCGGCGGCGCATGTACAGTACGGCCGCTCAGGTCCGCGAGGAGATGTGGCGAGTTCACGACGGCCGACCGTTCGGGATTCTTGAGCGGCACCTTGATCACCTCAATGCGGAACCGCGCGCTCGCCGAGTCGCCGGCGGGAGCATCCTGACAATTGGCCAACTCCCTGGACGAGCGAATCGCAGAATAGCCCGAGACATAGATGTAGATGTTGTCCTTGTCGTTCGGGTCCTGCACGAGCGAGTTGGTGTGCGACCCGCGGCAGGTCTGCACGTTCATGATCATTCGCGGATTGGCCTTGTCCGAGATGTCGAAAATGCGGACGCCGCGAAACCGATCCATGCTGACTGAGTCGGTGATCGGCGTCGTGCCACAATCGTTACGGGCCCCCTGTGACTCGCCGGAGATGAAGAGCAGGTTGCCAAACACGGTGGGATCACCCTGGCTTGTCGGGCAGAGGAACGCCGAAACCAGTTTCGGCGCCCGCGGGTTTGACATCTCCCAGATCGCAAAGCCGCGATAGTTGCCCTGGATGGCGTAGTTGCCGGTGAAGGCCAGGTCGGAACCCGTCGCGCCACGACCCGTGAACACCGTGGGCGCTGGTGAATTCGAGATCAGCCTCATGTTGAATGCCGCCTCGCCCGCCTCACCCACTTTCTCGCCCGGCTTGAGACCAATCCGCGGATCAGGGTTCGGCGCCTTGGCGCTCTCCGGGTACCGCATCGGCGGCGAGTTGGAGAGCGAGATGTCACCGGAAATCGTCCGGCCGTCCGCGGGCCGCGGCGGGCTACCGGGAGTGCTGCTGCGCGCGCAAGCGACACCGAGCACAGCGCCAGCGGCAAGGAATAGTGGAGTGCGACGCATAAGGAATTTCCGTCTAGTGAAGTGGGGGTACGGTCTCGAGCATTCGCAACATCACGTTGATTTCTGCGGACTGGTCCGACACCACATCATTGGCAAACCGAAACACCATGTCGTCGTGCCCCGCATTGCCGTGGCTGAGCAGGGTGTACACCATATCAATCGCGCCACGGTGGTGGCGGATCATCCCGGTGAGGAAGAGCCGATCGAACGCGGACCCCCGCGCCTTGTCGAGCGCGGCCATTTCCTCGTCAGACAGCATGCCGGGCATCATCATTTCGTGCGTCATCCCGTTCACTCTCATCACATGGCGCGTCGCTGTCGAGTCCGGAACCTCCTGCCCGCGCTCGCGAAGCCACCGGCGCATCATTCGGATCTCGTCCCGCTGCGCGACCACGATGCGCTCACAAAGCCGCTGGACGTCAGCGCGCGCACCGTGCGATGGCGCCCACCCGGCCATGACCACGGCCTGCGCATGGTGCGGGATCATTCCCTGCATGAACTCGACATCGGCAGGGGCATACGCACGCGCGGCACTGTCGGCGGTGGCCAGCGCCACGGTCATCGCGGCCGACCCCGCGCCGACGACACCGACACCCGGGGCGAGCACAACGCCCGGGCTTGCGCGCGGCGCCGACCGGCAAGCCACACCCAGCAGGAGCGGGGCGATCAGGTAGCGTCGCATGACCTCAAGAAGGTACCGCTCGGTGTCGCAGGTGGCGAGCTTATTGCAGATTGAAGTCGACCGTTCGATTACCCGCGAGGATTCCCAATGCGCACACTTGCCGCCCCCGCCGCACTGCTAATTGCCGTCGCCGCAGCAGGCGCACAGCAACAAACCGGTCCAGTCATTCAAAAAGGCGGAGGACACTTTCCCGTGCCCAACGCGACATTCACCGTCCCAGCGGGCGTGACCTACAAGATGGCGTGGGACATTGCGGTAGGATCGGCAAAACCGGGCGACGCCAACGCCGCGTATGACGTGCCGGCCCGATTCGTCAATCAGGCCGCCGTCATGGGGATGGCGCGCAGTGCCACGGAACTCGCCGTGGTCATCCATGGCTCTGCGGGGGAAGAGGTGCTCACCAACGACGAGTATCGCGCGCGCAAAGGCGTCGATAACCCGAACATCGCGCTGCTCGAAGAGATGTCAAAGGCCGGAGTGAAGATCATCATTTGCGGCCAAACCGTTGGGTCGCGGAAAATGCCGCGCGACAAGATTCTCCCCTTCGTGCTCGTCGCGCCGTCAGCCACCTGGACGCACGCTGTGCTGCAGCAGCAGGGCTTCAGCATCAACCCGTTCTAGAAGCCGCCCGGCGCCGCGGGCCTGCGTTACTGGGCCCGCAGCGCCTCGGACGGGGCGATTTTTGCGGCTCGCGCCGCCGGCACCCAACACGCGGCCACTCCTATGGCCGCCATCAGCGCCGACACGCCGGCCAGCGTGACCGGGTCGTTCGCGCCGACGCCGAAGAGCAGCCCCTGAATCAGGCGTGCCAGCATCAGCGAGCCGCCCACACCGATCACAAGGCCGATCGCGACCAGCACGCCCCCCTCACGGAGGATCATCAGCAGAACCTGACCGGGATTTGCCCCCAGGCTCATCCGCACACCGATTTCACCCGTCCGCGCACTCACCGAGAACGCGAGCACGGCCGCAATGCCGATGGCCGCGATGACGAGCGCGAGGATACTGAACGACCCAATCAGCATCGCATTCACACGCCGCGGACCGATGCTCTCATCGCGAATGGCATCGAGCGAAAGGACGCGCTCCACAGGTTGCGTCGGGTCGATGCCCTGCACCACGGCGCGCGCTGCCGTCGCGAGACCCAACGGGTTGTTCACGGTTGTGCGGATCACAAGGTTGCCGGTGGGGAAAAGTGCTTGGGGAAACGGCACGAACACCGCGCGCACGGGCGCCGCATCGAGCCCGCCATCCTTCGTGTCGCCGATGATGCCGACCACCGTCATCCAGGCGTCCTCGGGAATTCCAATGAACCGCAGGACGTCGCCCGTCCAGGCGATGCGACGGCCGATCGGATCGATCGCCGGCCACAGGAGCTTCGCCAGCGTCTGGTTCACGATTGCCACCCGTGGCGCCTTGGCGTCGTCACCCGCATTGAATTCCCGGCCCGCAATAAGCTTCATGCCTGCGGCCCGGAAATACGCGGTGTCCGCCGTGCGATACTCGGCCGCGGGCTGCGGTTCGCCTGCGGCGAGGGCACGTCCCTCCGCCTTGACGTCCAGTTGAAACCCCGACGTACGCAGTGGCACGTTTGATCCCACCGCCGCAATCTGCACACCGGGAATTTCCCTGATCTGCTGCGTCATACGCGCGTAGTTCTGCAGCACGTTGTTGCCGGGACCGAGCGTGGTGAAGTCGACCGGCACTTCCATCGTGAGGACGTTTCGCGTGTCGAGGCCAGGATCCACGGCCGCGAGCCTCTGCATCGACTTCACCAGGAGCCCCGCACCAGCCAACAGGATCACGGACACGGCGATTTGCGTGACAACAAGCGCCTGCTGCAGGCGACGTCTGCGTCCGCTCCCGGTGGAGCGGGAGTTGGCTGCGGTAAGTCCCGCACCGAGCTGGTGATCGGCAGCAACGCGTGGCGCAAACGAGAGCAGGACCGCCGCCACGAGTGAAATCGCAAGCGTGAAGATCAGTACGACACCATCAAGTTGAATCTCCCCGGCGCGATTACTCATGCGTGCGGTAAAGGCTGAGAGCATTCCCACACCACCGAACGCGATGGCGATACCGAGCACGGCCCCGCCAAGCGCCAGCACGACGTGTTCGAGGAGCAAAAGCCGCCGCAACCGCGCCGCACCTGCGCCGAGCGCGGCGCGAACCAGCATCTCGTGCTCGCGACGCACGCCGCGCATCAGCGTCAAGTTCGCAACGTTTGCACAGGCAATGACCAGGACAAACGCCGCAACTCCCATGAGCAGCCAGAGGGTGAGGCGCGCGTCCTTGCCGAGCACTTCCTTGAACGGCGTGACCGTGACCGTGTATCCCGAGGCAGCGTCATAAGTGCCGGGGTTCTCGGCGTGCACCCGATCGATGATCTGCTTTACTTCAGCGCGCGCCTCCTCCACCGTCGCCCCGGGCGCGAGGCGCGCAATCATTTCCGTCATCCGGTGCGTCCGCCCCTGCACCATTGTTGCGCTGACGTGATGTTCCGAAATCACCATGTTCATCAGCGCGTCGATCTTCTGCGGGTAGTAGGGCGCGGGCTGCAGCACCCCGATCACCTCGGCCGTGCGAGCGCCGACCTTCAGCGATTTTCCGACGATTGACGAATCGCCGCCGAAGTGGTTCATCCAGTAGTCGTAGGCAAGCATGATCACCGGCGCGACACCCGGACCGTCGTCCTTTGCTGTCGTCTTCTTTCCGAGGATTGGCGCAAGGCCCATCACATCGAAGTAGTTGCCGGTCACGAGTCCAACATTGATCTGCGAGGCGCCGTTGTCCTCCAGCAGGTTCAGCGTCAGCGGCGAATACTCGGCGATGTCGCCAAGCTTTCGGGATGCCTGGCGAAAATCGGTGATCTCGGGGACCGAAAAGGCGATATTCTCACTGCCACGGTTCTCGGCCGACTGCCGCAGGTACATCAGGCGGTCGCCCTCGCGGTGCGGCAGCGGCCGCAGCAGCACCCCACGCACGGCGCTGAAGATCGCGGTATTGGCGCCAATCCCCAGCCCGAGCGTAAGGATCACGGCAATGGTGAATCCGGGGGAGCGCCCAAGGCTGCGGAGGACGTAGCGGAGTTGTGGCGGCATGGGTTTTATGCTAACCCATTCGGCGGTCGCTGACTACTTCATTAGGGGGTGCCGTCAGCCGCGGGGCCGCGCCGGTTGCTGTTGGACGCCGTAGCTTATGGAAGCCGCCGAAGCTTCCCACCGGACCACCACCCCCACTCAGAGTGCGCACGATGGCCCGTCCCCTGCCCCGTCACGCAGTCGGTCGCTTGGTTCTCGCCACGGCGATTTTGTCCACGATTGGCGCCTCCGTTCCGGGGCAAGGTGCTGCGCGCCAATCCAAAGTGACCGTCACCGAAGGCACCTCGATGTCGGTCGCCGTATCGCCCGACGGGCGTACCTTGGCGATCGACCTTCAGGGTGGGATCTGGACTCTGCCAGCTGGCGGAGGCGCGGCCAAGCGCGTCACCGACGAATACAACGATGCCCGCGAACCCGTCTGGTCGCCCGATGGCAAGTCGATCGCGTTCCAGGGTTATCGGGATGGGGGCTGGGACATCTGGGCGGTGAATGCAGATGGCACGGGCCTTCGCCAGGTCACCTCGGGGCCGTATGACGACCGTGAACCCGCATGGTCGCGCGACGGATCAAAGATCGCGTTCTCGTCCGACCGGGGCGATGCCGGCAACTACAACGTTTGGGTGCTCGACCTCAACTCCGGCCAGTTCACCGCAATGACCAGCGATCGCGGCGACGACTTCATGCCCAGCTGGGGTCCCGGCGATCAGGAGTTGGCGTTTGTCGGTACGCGCGGGGGCGAGCAGGGCGTGTATGCCGTTGCCATCGGTGCACGTGCTGAGCGCCGCCTTGCCGGCGGCACGGGGCGCGTCGATGCCCCAAGCTGGGGCCCGACAGGAACTCTCGTGTACCACGCCAGTGGAGCTGGCGCGAGTCGCCTCGAGATTGATGGACGGAATGTCACCGGCGGCGAAAATGCGTTCGCGTTCAAGGCGTCGTGGGCCTCTCCGACCGACTTCTACTATGTCGCCGACGGCAAGATCCGGAAACGCTCTGTAGGCGGCACGGCATCGGAGACCGTGGAGTTCAGCGCCACATTCACCGTGACCACCGCCTCCTACGTGAAACGTCGTCGTGACTTCGATTCGCGGGCACCGCGTAAAGCGCTCGGCATCGTTCGCCCGGTGATTTCGCCGGATGGCAAGCAAGTGGCATTTGCGGCCGTGGGCGACATCTACCTAATGCCGGTTGGCGGAAAGTCCGTGAATGTCACGAAGGATCTGGCGTTCGACACCGACCCGGCCTGGTCCCCCGACGGATCAGAAGTGGCGTATGCGTCCGACAAGGGCGGCACGCTCATGAACCTCTGGGTGAAAAACGTTCGGACCGGAGCCACTCGCCAGGTGACGCGGCTGACGACGTCGGCGCTTGGACCTACGTGGTCGCCCGACGGCAAGCGCATTGCCTTTCTCGATGTGGACGGTATTTGGGGACGCGCTACACCATCCGTGCTCGACCTGGCGAGTGGCGTTGTGACCAAGCTGTACGATCCGGTCTTTGCGCCGGGCAATCCCACCTGGTCGGCCGATGGGAAGCGCATTGCGATGGCCGTGCTCCGTCCCTACTCGACGCGATTTCGCGAGGGGATGAACCAGGTGCTCACCTTTTCATCGACCGCCGGAGCCGCCGCCAGCGCCGCTCAATGGTTCGAACCGATGAAGCATCTGTCGATCGACTCGCGCGTGGGAGGTGGCCCGGCCTGGAGCCCCGACGGTACGCGAATGGCGGTGATCTATGAGGGCCTG
>JARIET010000124.1 GCA_031127185.1 Gemmatimonadota bacterium
GTGCCAGACTTCCCAGCGCGAACGCTCGGCGGTTGCCAGATCATCCATCACGCGCACGGGCACGCCATCAATCGTGGCCGGAAGCGCAACGCAACCATTACCGCTGAGCCAGTCGGTGAGATATTGCAGCGACTGAAAAATGTTGTAGCGAATTTCCCGCGGATCATTGTTGGCGATGAACTTGGATTGCTTTTCGTCGGCCACCAACAGCGCGCGCGGATACAGCGCGTCTTGTGGATCAAGCCCTGCAACATCGGCGCCATGAATGAAGGCCAACATATCGACGTGATATTTTGGAAGCAGAAGCGCCTTGACCAAGTTGTCCAGCGCGGCATGATCCGCATTTTGAAATCGTTTCCATGCTTCCACAAGCGCTAAACCAAGTCGCACAAAATCCGGGTGTGCCACCCAAAACCCGTTCAAATCGCGCTTCAGTTGAGTGATGACATCCTTGATAAACCCTTTGATGGCGACTTGAAACGAATCGCTTTGCATGTCGCTGTCAGAAGGCAACACGCCATACATGCCGCCAATTTTTATGCCGCCGCGCGAACCAACCACTGCCGCCAACAAATCATGCGAGGCCTTGATGTGCTTGATGACAATGTTGGGATCGGCCTTCACCGGAATACGGTAATTGCCGTCTTCCTTCATTAGGCGCGCGGTCGACGCAAGATAGTCGTGCCAACCCAGCGAAGCGCCAGCGAAATACGGATGCAACGCGTCCATAATTTCATTCACCCGAAAAACGGCGCGTGGATTTTCCAGAACAATCATTAGGCGAATGGTGCCCGTTTGATAATGCGGATGAGCGCGCTGAATTAAGCGCTCCGCGTGCTCAATCATGACGCGGATGTACGCGGCCTCTTCTTCGTTCTCCAATTTTGGAACATAGAAGACAAGCGCCTTTGGATTGTTCCAGTTGGCAAACAGATGCAACGCAAAGTCATACAAGTGAAGCGGCAGCGGATTTTTTTTATAGAACAAGAACGCGCATGGAATGGCGAGTCCTGGAAATCGCTTGATTGGTTGGGATAAATGGGTGTTCTCCAACACGTAGTTCTTGCCTGTGCGCTGATCCGTGAATGAAATATTTTTATTGAAACAGTTGGTCAGGTTCTCGCCAGCAAGAATCAGGTCCGCGCGCAAAGGTGTTTTTGAATCCTCATCGTCTGCGCCCCACATGGGCGCGCCCGTGAAATCACGCAGAAGCTCCGCCACAATCGCGGGCTCGCCGGGCAACCTGCGGTGGAACGCATTCATGGCGTTCATGGAAAGTTTGGCGTCGTCCGGTGGACCGAACAGCGTCACATGATGACCTTGCAAAAATTCTGGAATGGGCGCCACGGATTTGCCACTACCCGACTTGCAATAAAATTCATTCTTGGGGCCGACCACAATTCGTCCCAGTGCATCCTCTTGACCAATGATGGTTTCATAATGGCGATCGCCATAGTCAACGCGCAACTTGCGATTCAGTTCAAAACATGCGCGCGTGCGTTGGTCAATGAACTCCCTGTCTGCCACACGTTGGCGCAACACAGCGCGCAAGTCGTTTTGTACAAGATCAAAAAGTTCGCACAAAAACCGCAGCGAATTTGCGGTTTCTAAGCCCCCGCTTTCACCCACTTGAAACAAATCAGCGACGCCGACCACCGGTCGCGTGTGCGGCTGTATGTGCACCATGAACTCATCGGAAATAAATTCTCGGTAATCAGCATTCTTGGATTCTTGTCCGTGACTGTCACCGCTCATATCGAGAAGATACACATCACACGATCATTTCACTTTCACAGAATGCAATTATTCAGCGGTGATATTTCATACCATTTTCTTGGCTGCTTTCAAAGAAAGATTGACCAGCATGCGAATCTGATTTAGCCTGACTGCATGGCATTCACCGCACAACATGGACTTTCAACGCATGTCTTAAACACCTCAAGCGGATTACCCGCCGCTGGAATGTTGGTGCGCTGCCAGATTTTAAAAGGTGAAATTTGGTCGGATTTACATAGCGCTTCAACCGACAGTGATGGCCGTGTGAAAAACTTTCTGGGCTCAGGCTCGTTGCATGCCGGACAGTACAGATTCATATTTCAAACAGGCGACTGGTTTGCGCAGCAATACATTGAAACTTTTTTCCCTTGCGTCACGATTGAATTTCATGTCAGCGACGCAGCTCGACACCACCATGTGCCGTTGCTGTTGAGCCCATTTGGCTACTCAACGTACCGAGGCAGTTGATCACTGTTGACGACCGTAATTTGCGCTCATAATCTTGCAAGCCATTGATTGCCTTGCTTCAACATGCGCTTTGCATGCTGGCATGAACAATCCAATCGAAATATGCGAACCATCGCCAACCCAATTTCCGTGCACAAGTTTGGCGGAGCGGCGCTTGCCAACGCTGACGCCATTCGCGCCGTTGTGAACATTCTTGCGGGAACCAGTGGCGAACGGGTTGTTGTCACTTCTGCGCTTGCCGGAGTTACGGACATTCTGCTCAACATTGCGCGCGCCGCGGCCAAGGGCGATCTTGCCGCAGCCCATGCGCAAGCCGACGCTCTTTTGGAACGTCATATGTCCGTGGCAAAGTCCATTGATAGCGCCGCCACCCCCACACTTACTTATATAGACGAGTCATTCAAGGAATTGCACAAGCTTGCTGAGAACGTCGCGCAGGCGCGCGATCTCACAGCGCAAATGAGCGATCTGATTATTTCTCGCGGCGAGCGTTTGGCGGCGCGTATTGTTGCCGACGCATTGCGAGTTGAAAAAATGTCCGCGTGCGTAGTCGATGCCACAGAATTTCTTCACTCAGACGGACGATTTGGCGACGCCGCACCTGATATCGCACGCACGGAAATTTCAGCGCAAAATATTTTTCCCAGCAAGTTGCGCACCGGAGACATTGTGGTTGTCCCAGGATTTATCGCGGCAGGTTCGAGTAGTTCTTTGGGTCCAGTTGTCACGCTTGGCCGCGGCGGCTCCGACCTCACCGCGACTGTAACCGCGCGCGCGCTTGGCGCAAAAGAAGTGACGTTGTGGAAAGATGTTCCCGGATTTCTCACGGCTGATCCGCGACTGATTCCAGAGGCGCGCGTTGTGCCGCTCCTTGATCCGCGCGAAGCTTCTGAACTTGCGTATTACGGCGCAAAAGTGCTGCATCCGCGGGCGCTTATTCCGCTGGACGCGCGCACTACTTTGCGCATTCGTCCTTTCAATCAGCCCGACGCGACGGGTACGGAAATTGTGCAAGGTCGATCCATGGCTGGCTCACCAGTGCGCGCGCTTTCCGCGATGACCGCGCAAGCGCTTGTCACTGTGGCGGGCAATGGAATGCTTGGAGTGCCCGGTATTGCGGCGCGCACATTTGGCGCGCTTGCCAACGCTGGAATTTCCGTATCGCTTATTTCTCAGGCAAGTTCCGAGCATTCAATTTGTTTCACGGTGCCAGAAGTCACGGCGGCACTTGCGGAAAAAGAATTACGCGCAGCCTTCGCTTCAGAGCTTGAGCGAAATGAAATTGACTCGGTTGAAGTGTTGCTTGGTGTCGCCACCGTCGCTGTAGTGGGATCTGGAATGGCGCGTACCCCCGGCGTTGCCGCGCGCGTGCTTGGTTGCATTGCCGATGCGCAAGTGAATGTCATCGCCATCGCGCAAGGATCTTCTGAGCGCAATATTTCTTTCATTGTGAATAAGGAAAGCGTTCCCAAAACGGTGCGCGCCATTCACACGACATTTAGTTTGGACAAAGTTGGTGGTGGTCGCACCGCACGCCGCCGAGGTGCCGATGTCATCCTGCTTGGATGCGGACGCATTGGCCAAGAACTTCTTAAGAACATCGCCGAGTTGCCATCCAATGATCGCGCCGCGTTGCGCATTATTGGGGTGCTTGATCGCAGCGGATTTATGCTGGAAAAACGCGGTTTCAGCTTGCGAGCATTGTCGGACATCAGCGCGCATAAGCAACGTGGCGGGTCGCTGAAGTCATTGCCCCATGCGCACTCGGGGGCGCCAACGGCAGCCATTGAACATATTGCATCGCACGCGCTGACGCGTCCGGTGCTGATTGATCTTTCAAGCGGCGACACTAGGGAAACATTGCTACGCGCCGTCGCGCACGGCATGGACTTGGTCATAGCCAATAAAATTCCGTTGGCATCCGACAGCGCTTCCGCCAACGCATTACTTCATGACGCTCGCAAACGTGGTCGTAAAGTGCTGCATGAAGCCACGGTCGGCGCGGGCTTGCCGATTATTGACACGGTTGAAAAACTTATTGCTTCCGGTGATCGCATTTTGAACATTGTCGCCTGTCCATCTGGCACCATGGGATATTTATTCAGCGAACTCGGTCGCGGCAGAAAGTTTTCCGCCGCGCTTCGAAACGCAATGCAACTTGGCTACACAGAACCAGACCCGCGCGAAGATTTGTCTGGCCGCGATGTGGCTCGCAAGGGCTTGATCTTGGGTCGACTGATTGGCTACGTGGGTGAACTGACCGATGTGACCATTGAAAGTTTGGTACCGGCGAATTTGCGAGAGGTTTCGCTGGCGGATTTTGTTGAACAACTTGAGTCGCTTGATCAGGCGTGGAGCGAGCGAGTGCGCGCCGTGACAAGCAAGGGCGAAGTGCTTCGTTACTGCGCCAATATCACGCGCGCCAGCGTGAAAGTGGGACTTGTTGGGGTTCCGGTTGGAAGCTTACTTGGCTCGCTCAGCGGAACGGATAATCAATTTGTGTTCACCACCGCCCGCTACCGTGATAACCCGTTGGTCATTTCTGGCCCTGGCGCTGGACCTGCTGTTACCGCCGCTGGAGTGTTGAATGATTTACTGCGCGTGGTCATTTCATGAGCAACAATATGAACAACACAGGCATCACCATCGCATGTTCATCATGCGCCCAAAAGTTCAGCGACCTCACTCCGCTTGCAACGTGCTCCAAATGCGGCGGCTTGTTGGACATCACGCCAGCCATGCCAGCGCTGTGCAGCGATGATTTAAAAAATCTTTTTGATAGCCGAGTGAGTATTGCCGCAATGCGGGGATCCGCGGCGGGCCGTTCTGGCGTGTGGAGATTTCGCGAACTTGTACTGCCAATCAGTGACGCGGATATTGTCAGCCACCCAGAAGGCAACACACCATTGTTAGAGCGCCCCGCTATTTCTAAATTCGCGGGTGTAAAAAATTTATTGATCAAGCATGAGGGCTTCAATCCATCCGGCTCATTCAAAGACCGCGGCATGACGGTCGCGGTAACTCAAGCCAAGCGATGCGGGGCCACTGCGATCGCATGCGCATCAACTGGCAACACCAGTTCATCACTTGCGGCGTATGGAGCGCAAGCTGGAATACCGGCATTGGTCATGGTTCCTGCTGGCCGCATTTCCATGGGAAAACTCGCTCAAACCGTGGCGTATGGCGCGCGCACGCTTTTGGTGCGCGGCGACTTTGACGACTGCTTGCGCTTGGTGCGAGAGTCCAGTGAGAAGTTGGGCGTGTACTTGGCCAACTCGCTCAATCCATTTCGCATTGAAGGTCAGAAGACCATTATGTTTGAATTACTGCAGCAACTTGCGTGGGAATCACCCGATTGGGTGGCGCTGCCCGCCGGAAATCTTGGAAACACATCCGCATTTGGAAAAGCATTGCGCGAAGCGCAGGCACTTGGTTTGATCACGCGCATTCCACGACTCTTGTCGGTGCAGGCCAGTGGCGCGGCACCATTCGCGCATGACTTTGCCGACAACTTTGCAAAGCGGACAAGCGTGCGCGCGGAAACAATCGCAACGGCAATCCGAATTGGCGACCCCGCTTCATGGGACCGCGCGGTGTCGGCCATTCGTTTCACCAATGGTGTGGTGACATCGGTGAGCGACGAGCAAATTATGCAAGCCAAGCAAGTGATTGACGCAAGTGGAGTGGGCTGCGAACCCGCAAGCGCCGCAAGCGTGGCGGGCGTGCGCGAGTTGGTGGCGCGCGGAATCATCGCGCCGCACGAGCGTGTGATCGCCATGCTGACCGGCCACATTCTGAAAGATCCTGAAAAATTGTTGAATACAAATGATGCGCATGGCCACGTCGCGGCCAACGCCCCCATTGAAATTGACGCCACGCTGTCCGCTGTTGAACGCGTGCTTCAAACCGCAACAAAAGCCTGAAATTAATGTGAATTTACATGCGACGCAGGTTCGCGACAAACACTTGCAACGAGCAAGTTTTGATTTACGCACGACAATGTGAACGCATGAAAATGTATTACGTTTTTCGCCAATAACTATGGAATGCCCAAGTGAAAATGTACCTACTATGAACATTGCACTTTGAATTTGTTCTGCTTTCAAACATGAACCACACCGCACACATTCTTGGCGCTGGAGGAATTGGAATCGCCGCCGGCGTTTGCCTAGCGCGATCTGGCTGGAATGTGACCATGGTTGATTCGAATGCCAAAAAAATAGAAGCGGGAAAGCGCGACGGAATGTCCGTTGATGGCCAAATAGAAACGCGCGCTCAGTTTGTTTCATTTCATGAATGGGTGCCACCAGCCAACGAACCAATTCTGCTGTGCGTAAAAACTTTTGACAACGCGCCTGTTCTACAGCGCATTGCCAACATGGAACAGGTGGTCCCCATTCAAAACGGATTTGACTCGCAACTTGAGTTGCTTGACCACCCAGCCGAGGCCATCGCATCATTTGTTTCTGAATGTGATGCGGATCGGCCAGTCACACGCATTACCCGCGCAGGTGCGCTTCACATTGGCGCGCGAAGTAGTGTGAATACGCAACAACGGGAGCGCATTCAAATACTGGCGCTTGCTTTAGTGCAAGGAAAATTATTTCCCGTTGAAAATGTGCCAAATATTCTTCCGTTTAAAGCCACAAAACTCATGTACAACGCGGCAATTTCTCCACTTGCCTCCAGCGCTGGCGTGGACAACGCTCAATTGCTCATAGATCCGCTGGCGCAAAAAATGTTCTTTGCGTTGTTGCGCGAAAATTATTCCATTCTGAAAAACGCGGGATTAGAAATGCAAACCATTGGTCCCTTTCATCCCGACACGGTCATGCGTATTTTGCGTACGCCCCGACTCCCCAAACTCATGGGCGTGTTCTTTCGCCCATCGTTAAGAGGAACCTATTGCTCCATGAGCCCTGATATGGGTAGTGGCCGCACTGAAATTGACGCCTACAACGGCCACCTTATTCGTCTTGCGGCAGGTTTTCCCTGCCCGATCAATCGTGCCGTTGTTGGAATGGTGGAAAAAATTTCGCGCCAACGACTGGCGCCCGCGCACTCGCACCTGAGTGAACTTGCATCCACGCTTCCACGCGGAGTCATAGCGTGATTGTGATCAACCCATGCGCTCTGAAACTAAGAGAGTGTTTTGAAAACGATTTTCATAAATATTTTTCGCAAATCTTCCTAACGCGAATCAAATTGCGAGTTCATCCATGATTCTTGTCACTGGAGGCGCGGGCTTCATTGGCTCTCATCTTGTGGATCTATTAACACGCGACAACCAGCACGTGCGTGTTCTAGAGCACCCCAACGCGAATGTTGACCATTTGCCTTTGAACAAAATAGAGCTTGTACGCGCCGATATTCGCGATTTATACGCGGTCAACCAAGCCGTGCGCGGTTGTGATCAGGTGTACCACCTTGCGGCGGATCCAAACTTATGGCGGCGCAATCGCGGCGAGTTTGATGCCATCAATCATGTCGCGGCGGTGCATCTCATGCGCGCCGCGCTTGATGCTGGCGCAAAGCGCGTGCTGTATGTCAGCACTGAAAGCATTCTCACATCGGCCAAGGGAACTGTTGGCGCCGTTGAGAACGCTCGCTTTCAAGAGCGGGACATGATTGGGCCCTACTGCTTGAGTAAGTTTCGTGCCGAGCGTGCCGCCTTCGACCTTGCTGCTACTGGCGCACCAGTGATTGTGTGCAGCCCCACACTTCCGATTGGTCC
>JARIET010000125.1 GCA_031127185.1 Gemmatimonadota bacterium
CGGGGCTCGACAGTCTCGCGGCGCGATTCCAGACTCCGCTTTTTCTCTTTGCCGGCGACGTGCTGGTGGCGACCAGCGACCCGCTGTTCGACGCGCTTGCGCCGATCGGCCGGCTGTTGCCGGCCGAAGCAGCACGGCAACTGATTCGCGATGATGAAGGGTTTGCCACGGCCGCGCTCTCGGTTGGCGGCGAGGCGATGCGATTCGGCTTTCGCGTGGTCAATGACACGTCTTCCCTGACGTCGCTGGTGCTCGCAGCGCCGGCGCGCACGGTGGAACTCGCGCTCGACCCTCGGCGCCGCGACCTCGCGTTCTTCGTGCTCTTCGCCACCGTGGTCGGTGCATTACTCGCGTTGTGGATCTCCGGTATCGCCGGGCGGAGCTTCTCCCGACCCATCGGCGAGCTGCGGGCTGGCGCACTGGCCCTGGCCGCCGGCGAGCGTGAGCCCCAACTCGCCGGCAATCCGCCGGCGGAATTCGCGCCGGTGTTCACGGCGTTTCGCGAGATGGCGCGCGATCTGGAAGCCGGGCGCGCCCGCGATGCCCGCGCCCAGCGAGTGCTCGCCTGGGGTGAAATGGCGCGGCAGGTGGCCCACGAGATCAAGAATCCGTTGACGCCAATGCGACTCGGTGTGCAGCACCTGCAGCGGGCCAAGGATGATCCCCGCGTGGATTTCCGGCAGGTGTTTGACGAGAACGCAGACCGTCTGCTCGCTGAGATCAATCGGCTGGACGAGATCGCACGCGCGTTCAGTCGCTACGGCACGGCGCCTGATGCGCAGCCAGCTGCGGAGTCAGTGGATGTCAGCGAGGCGGTGCGCGATGTCGTGCGACTGGAACGCCTTGGAGGCGAGGCACTGTCGTGGGAGATGACAGGCACGGACGCTCCAATGCACGCGCTGGCGAGGGGTACTGAACTGCGGGAGGTACTGCTGAATGTGCTGGAGAATGCGCGTCTCGCCGAGTCGCGGCGCGTGGCCGTTGCGGTCGCGAGCACGCCGACGCACGTGTCGATTACGGTGCGCGATGATGGGCACGGCATCGCGCCGGAGGCCCTGTCGCGCGTCTTCGAGCCGCATTTTTCGACCCGGACCAGCGGGAGCGGCCTTGGGCTGGCGATCAGCCGTCGAATGATTGATGGCTGGGGCGGCACGATTGGCATTGCCAGCGAGCCCGGTGCTGGAACGACGTTGACGATCTCACTGGTTCCTGCTCCGCCCGGCTGACACTTTTAGGTATGGCGAGCGACGACCACTTGGGTCCTGCGGTTCGGACGTCAGACATTCCGCCGCACCTGGCGTCGTGGCAGTTGCCCCCCGGGTGGCAGTGGGGGGAGAGTGGGTTACTCGTGAACCACCGCCACGTTCAGGAGATTCGTGATTCGTTCGAACGGTCGCTTGCGCTGGTGACGGTGCCTGATCCGGCGCACGAGGCGTGGCTCTTCAGCGAAGCAAAACATCTGGCGCTGCGGAATCATCCGGCGATTCCCACCACGTATCACTATTGGTCGGGCTATGCCGGCAATCGCCGCGGTCCCGGGTATCTCCGCCGGTGGGTGACCGGTGAAACCGTCGGTGCGCGCATTCGTCGGTTGGGAACGGATACCGTGCCGTACATGCTGCGGGTGCTGCGGGCTGCCGGGTCAGGCGTGGCCTATCTCCATGATTTGTCGCAGGTGCACGGCGCGGTGTCCCCGGATTCGATGTACGTCACCCCGACCGGACGAGTCTGGCTGCTCGGCTGGCCGTGGAGTGTGCCGCTGTCCGATATCCCGAGCGGCATCATGCCCGACCCGCGCTGGACGCCGACTCCTGTCGAATGGGGCCCGAGCCAATGGGCACCCACGCCTGAAAGCGATCAATGGCAGTTGGCCGCGACGTGCTTTGCGATCCTCACGGGCGAGCTGCCGCCACGCACCGAGATTCCGCCGATTCGCTGGGTGCGTCCCGATTGCCCGGCGAATATCGCCGGGTTGCTTGAGCGCGCGCTCTCTTCAGATCCGAAGAAGCGGTTCCACTCGATTGCGTCGATGCTTCGCGAGTTGGAAAAACTGTCGTCCACGGGTGGCCTCTCGCTGAGCGGCCTCGACGAGGCATCGGGTGAGTTCAAGTCCATGAACGAGGAGCAGCGTCTCCGCTGGGCGACGGGCGATGAGTACGAAGTGCTCTCATCACTCGGCTCCGGAACGTTTGGCTCCGTCTGGCGCGTGCGCGATCTCACGCTTCAGCGCGAAGTGGCGCTGAAGATGCTCCACCCGGCGGTGGCGCGAAGCGATGACGCCGTGACGCGTTTCAGAAAAGAAGCGCAGCTCGCTGCGCGGCTGCAGCACCCTGCGATCGTGCCCATCTATGCCTGGGAGCAGAAGGGCGGTGTGCACTGGTACGTGATGGAACTCGAGGACGAAGGCTCGATCGGCGATCTGGTGCGGCGCTCAGGGCCGCGGCCGATTGATGAGGTGGGGCCGCAGGTCGCGTTCATCCTCGAAGGCCTCATTGCCGCGCACCAGCACGGGATCATTCACCGCGATCTCAAGCCGGAGAACATCCTGCTGAGCCGGTATCGTCACTGGCGCATTGCCGATTTCGGTATTGCGCATGCGCTGGGCGATGACCGGGGCGGAACGAGCGGCACGCCGGCGTTTGCCGCGCCGGAACAGTTGCTGGGCGAGCCGCACGGCGTGGCGTCCGACCTTTTTGCGGTGGCGGCGATCGCGTGGTTCGTGCTCGCCGGCAAGCCGCCATTTGAGGGAACCGATGCGCGAGCCATTCTCGCCGCGCAGTTGTCAGGGAAGTACGATCTGACCGAGATGCCCGAGGAGCTGCACGACTGGTTCCGGCGGGGACTTTCGGCTGATCCTGACGCGCGCTTCGAGGATGCCGCGGCGATGCGCGATGCGTGGATTCGTGCGGTGCGGCCGCTCTATCGTCCGTCCGGCGAGCACCCGCTGACGGAACGCATCAAGCGGGCGGCGGAGCAGCTGTTTCGCTAAGGGTCTGCGAGTCCGTCAGGGAAACTTGACGGTCTTTGATTCGCGAACGACCCGGGTCCAGGCTTCGGCGCTCATGCGGGCAGCGGCGCCAAGGAACTTGCTACCATCAGGGTCTGCGCTGGTGCGAAAGAAGCCGTGGCCAGCGACGACCGGCGCAAAGGACGGCGAGAGCGCGAACGTCAGTCGAAGTGCATTCAGCGCCGCCGCAAGTTGACCAATTCTGGCATACGCCATGGGGACGTGTTGCGTCGAGTAGTTCCACCGTCCGGCGCGAAGAGCCTCGAGTTCAGGCGCGAGGATCCGTTTGGCCTCCGAAGTTTGCCCGGCAGCGTGGAGACACGCGGCGAGTAGCGAGCGTGGGACTCCGGGCATGGAGATGCACTCGCTGACGCGGCCCAGCTGTAGCAGCGCCATCGCCCCATCTACTTTCGGCCGCGGCAAGTCTGGCCGCATTTGGATCAGTGGACCAGCCGCTTCATAGGCCATTTCTGCCGAATCGATCATGAAGCCGACTATAGGTCGAGCCATGCGCATGCCGGTTGATGCGGGGTCCAGCCGTAGCGCGCTGTCCATCGCAGCGAGCGCTCCGGTCCGATTCCGCGCCGCGATGGCCTGCGCCAGCCACCCCCACGCCTCGGCGTATTGCGGTCTGAGCCGCAGAGCGCGATGCAGCGCAAGCTCAGTGGAGTCGGCCAGCTCACCGGTGTAGATCCCCGCATAACCTAGGACTGCGAAGCCTTCGGGGTTGAGCGAATCGAGTACGATAGCGCGAGACGCCGCCGCCACGGCCCGGGCGAACCATCCATAGATCGAATCCACGCCCGCCATACCCACATTGGCTCCGTAAACGCTCGCGAACGCGAGTTGCGCGTACGGCGGCGCGTACGCGGGGTCAATCCGAATCGCTTCACGGAGTTCGGCGATTGCTGTTCGGAGGGAAGCGGTGTCGCGCCGATATATCAAATCGCGACCACGCAGATAGTGCTCCTGCGCCTGGGGATCCGCCTCACGGCGAACGGCGAGGTGGGCGGCCTCTTGGCCAGTGAGCGCGACGCCGAGTTCTCTGGCAATCGTCCCCGCGACTTCGCCCATGGCCGCCAGGACGTTCCGAACATCGCGGTCATATGGCTGGCTCCAGAGCAGCCGGTCGCCGCGCGCGTCAATCAACTGGACCTGCAACCGAACCGTGTCTCCGGACCAGAACACGGAGCCCTGTACGAGCGCATCCACTCCGAGCTCGCTGCCGATCTCCGGTGCGCGCTTGGTGGTGCCGCGATACGACATTACCGACGGTCGAGGCGAGACCTTGCGGAGTCCGGAGATGCGTGAGAGTTCGCCGATGATCTGGTCGTGCACGCCGTTCACGAACGCTGACTGAGTGGAGTCGCCAGAGATATTCTCGAGTGGAAGGACGGCGATGGACTCAATGCGTGTCTTTCCGAAGCCGAGTTTTTCCCGCGCTGCCCAGGCGCCGACAATCGCAATCGCGAGGACCGCGAGCGCCACCGTGATGCGGGTTCCCGCTCGCGGGCGCGGCGGGGGCGCGGCGACCGCTGGCGCGGCGCCCGCAGGAGTGGTGCCCGCAGGCGCGGTGCCCGTGGGCGCGCGAAGGACTTCCGAAAACTGCGCGACTGGGTTGAACCGGTCCGCAGGGCTCTTGGCCAGCGCACGCGACACACCGGCCGCAACGCTCGCCGGCACGGCCGGGCGAAGCGACGTCAACGGGATGGCATCGAGCGTCAGGTGCTGCTGGATGATGCTGGACGCCGTCGGCCCCACGAAGGGTGTCCGCCCGGATAGCATCTCATAGAGCACGCAGGCCAGCGAGTACAGGTCGGCGCGTCCGTCTATGTCACCGGCTCCCGCAGCTTGTTCCGGACTCATGTAGGCGGGAGTCCCGACGGTCAGCCCGGTTTCCGTCAGCGTCGCCGCCTCACCCGCAAACGCCTTCGCGATGCCGAAGTCGGCCACCACCGCGTGGCCGCCTTCAAGCAGGATGTTCTCCGGCTTGATGTCACGGTGCACGACTCCCTGCGCGTGGGCGTAGCTGAGCGCATCGGCCACTTCGCGCGCGATCTGCAGCGCATCGTCAACGGGAAGCTGTTTTTCCCGCTCCAGCCGCGCGCGGAGCGATTCGCCAACGAGCAGCGGCATGACGTAATACAGGAATCCGTCCGCCTCGCCGGAGTCGAAGAGCGGCACGATATGCGGATGACGGAGGCGCGCGGCCAACTCGATCTCGCGCGCGAAACGCTCGCTGCCCACCGACGCTGCCAGATCAGGCAGGAGCACCTTGATCGCCACCGGGCGACCGTGCTTACGGTCGCGGGCCAGGTACACCGTCGCCATGCCGCCACGCCCGAGTTCCCGCTCCACGTCGTAGCGGTCGGCCAGTGCAGCCCGGAGACGGTCAACTGGGGCGGACATCTCCGTTGAAAATGCTGGTCGGGTAGAGGTCCGGCAACCAGAAGGCGTGACTCACGCCGCGTCGACCAAAGCCACGCCCCGCACTCACACCGCCGGGGAGCGGAACCCGCGCCTCCGGTGCTAACGTTCTCCCCCATGCACACTCATTGGATACGCGGCGTTGCCTGCGCGCTCGGGCTCGCCGTTCCAGCGGCGATCGCCGCGCAGGGCGCCGCTCGCAGCGATTCCGCGCGAGCCGATTCTGCCCGCCGACTCGGTCAAGTCCGCGTCACGGTGACGCGCACCGAAACGACGGCTGAGCGCGCTCCATGGGCCATTGCCACACAAGAACGCGGCGACCTCACGCGCGGTCAGGCCACCATCGGGATCGACGAAGCACTGAACAACATTCCGGGTGTCATCGTCTCGAATCGCTACAACTGGTCCGTGGATCAGCGCCTCTCGATTCGCGGCGCGGGCGCCCGTGCCAACTTCGGCATTCGGGGAGTGAAAATCCTCCTCGACGGCGTGCCGCAGTCGCTCCCCGATGGCCAGAACCAAATGACCAACGTAGACCTCGGCGCGGTCTCGCGCGTCGAAGTGCTGCGCGGGTCCGCGTCGTCGCTCTACGGCAACGGATCGGGCGGCGTCATCGCCTTTGAGAGCGATCGTTCGGCACCAGACAAACTCGGTATGACGGCGCGTTTCACCGGCGGTTCGTTCGGCATGTCCAAAGCGCAGCTCCGCGGCGCGGGACAAATCGGCAGCGGCACGGGGTCGCTCGCGCTCTCGCGCACGCGCGTTGTGGGCTCGCGGATGTACGACACGGCCGAGGTGCGCCAGTCGATCGCCACGTTCGACTATCCGCTGGCCGAGCGTCGCACGCTGGAAGTCCGCGCGAGCTATGCCGATTCGCCTGTGTCCCGAAATCCGGGAGCACTCACGGCCGCCGAATACGCCAAGAACCGTGATTCGGCATCGGCGTTCAACATCGCGCGCGGGTCGAACAAGTGGCTTTCGCAAACGCAGCTGTCGGCGCGAGTGATCGACAGGGGTGATCGCGGCGACCGCTCGTTTGTCGCCTACGTTCAGCGCCGGTTCGTGGACAATCCGCTCGCCACCGCTCCGCCGGGGACGACCGGGATGACGATCGGCACGCTTTCCACGCTGAATCGCTGGGTGACCGGTGCGCGCGCCGATGCAGGCTGGAACCTCACGACGGGCGAACGCCCCATGCGCATCCAGGGCGGCGTCGACCTGCAGCGTTCGTTCGACATCCGCCGCAACTGGCGCGCGACGGGTGGCAAGCTGTCGGCCGCCACGGACACGTTGTACCTCGACCAGGGCGAGAGCGTGATTGCGGCGGGCCCTTTCGTCGGCTGGCAGTGGAGTCCCGCTGGCCCGCTCACGCTGAGCGCCGGTACGCGACTCGACAAGCTCTGGTTCGACGTTTCCGACAATTTCCTTCGCGACAACCGCGACAACTCAGGCAGTCGGACGATGACGGCCGCGAGCGCCCACGGCGGGGCGAGCTGGGTGTTCGGTTCGCAGCTCACAGCCTACGCCAACGTCGCCTCGGCGTTCGAGACGCCGACCACGACCGAACTCTCGTCGCGCCAGGACGGCACCGGCGGATTCAACCCGGGCCTGGGCCCGCAACACGTGCGATCGATGGAAGCCGGCGTGCGCGGCGCAGCCGGGCGCTTCACCTACACGGCCACGATGTTCCGTTCGACGTATGCCGACGCGATTGTGCAGTTCCTTGAGTCGAACGGGCGCGCGTATTTCCGGAATGCGGGAGAGTCGCGCAACACGGGGCTCGAAGCTGGTGCAACTGCGCGGGTCGCATCGTGGTTGGACGTCAATGTGGCGTGGACCGAGTCGCGATTCCGGTTCACCAACTACATCGCATCGCGCACCGCGACCATCAAGGACACGCTGGACGGTAAGCGCGTGGCCGGCGTGCCCGATCGGTTCTACCGTATCGGACTCAAGTCGCGGTTCCGCGCTTTTTCGGCGGATGTTGATCGCACCTGGAGCGGCGACCTGTTTGGGGACGACCGCAACCTTGTGCGGGTGGAGGACTGGGGGAATGGCGCAGTCAATGCGCGGCTCAGTTGGTCCGGGAAGGTGGGCGGCGCCCAGATCGCACCCTTCGCTGCCGTGAACAACGCCCTCAACGTAGCATACGTCAGCGCCGTGACGGTCAACGGCGCGAACGGGCGGGTGCTCGAACCGGCCCCGCTCCGCAACTATTACCTCGGGATGGAGATGGGATGGCGCGTCGTACGCTGAAGAAGAAGACCAAGGTCAAGTCCAAGCCACTGCCGCTGGTTCAACCATTTGTCGTCAAGAAGTCGAAGATCGCGGGGAAGGGCGCCTTCGCCACGCGCGCCATCAAAAAGGGCGAGCGACTGATCGAATATCTCGGAGAGCGGGTGAGCCACGCTGTGGCCGACAAGCGGTACGACGACCACGACGGCGACGCGCATCACACGTTCCTGTTCAATGTGAACCGGTCCGTAATCATCGACGCATATGTTGACGGGAATGACGCGCGGTTCATCAATCACTCCTGCGAC
>JARIET010000126.1 GCA_031127185.1 Gemmatimonadota bacterium
GGTCATTGAGCGCACCTCGACCTTCACGCCCCGCTGCTCGCCCACCTGCTCGATGCCGCGGGTGGCGTCGTGAACGACTTCCTCGAGGTAGATGGGTTGGCGGTGCACCGTGAGGTGGCCGGCATCGGCGCGGGCGAGGAGAAAGAGATCGTCCACGATGCGCGTGAGCCGCTTGACCGCGAGCAGCATGACGCCGATGGACTCGCGATACTCGGCTTCGGTGCGCACCTCGCGCGAGAGCGTGACCTCGGCTTCGGCGCGAATGATGGACGTGGGCGTGCGCAGCTCGTGCGAGGCATCGGCCATGAAGCGGCGCTGCTGGGCAAACGCGCCTTCGAGCCGGTCGAGCAGTTCATTGAACACGCGCGCCAGCCCCGAGAGTTCGGCGGCGCCGCCCACGGGGAGGCGCTGGTAGAGACTGGTGTCGGAGATCTCGCTGGCCTGCGCCACCATGGCACCCACGGGCGCAAGGCCACGCGTGGCGAGGAGCCAGGCGCCGACGATTGATACGATCAACAGCACTGGGATGGCGATCAGGTACATCAGGCGAATCCGCGCCAACACATCCATCACATCAGCGAGCGGCATCGCGCCGGTAAGGACGTACGACTCGGTGCCTACGGCAATGTTGCGGCTCAGCACCCGCTCCCCGCCCCCTTCCCACGGGATCGTGACCGCGAGCGTATCTATCGGCGCGGCGAGGAGCGCCACAAGAAGCGGGTCTCCGTCGCCGCCGAACCCGCCGTCGGATTCGTGACCGGATGAGATCAACGTGCCACGCGAATCACGCACCACGATACGGACGTTCCGAAAGCGAACCTCGGCGGCGGTGGTGGTGACGGCCTCAAGCGGCGTGGCGCGAATCTTCCGCTCGGCGCCGACTTCGCGCGCAAACACGCTAAGCGCATCCACCACAAACCGGTCGGCGCGGCGCACCAGCGTCCGCGCGAACACGGCGTAGCCGACCGCCGCGAAGGTCACGAGCGTGACGCCGAGCGCGACCCCGTACCAGAGCGTGAACCGCGCGCGGAGCGAGGTGGCGCCGCGGCGAGGGCGTTCGGCGTCAGCCCCCATCGGCCAGCATGAAACCGGCGCCGCGCACTGTGGTGATCAACTGCGCGACCTCGCCGTCGTCCACCTTGCGCCGCAACCGGCTGGCGTAGACGTCAATGATATTGGAGTAGGTACCCCGTGCATCGTTCCACACGTGCGTGAGCAGCTCGCCGCGGTTGACCACTCGCCCGGCATTGCTCGCCAGATACAGCAGCAGCGTGTACTCCTTGGCCGTAAGCGGGATCGTGCGGCCACCGCGCTTCACGCTGTGCCGCCGAGTGTCGATCGTGAGATCGGCGACCGTAACCACCGGACCGGCGTGATCAGCGTGGCGCCGCACCACGGCGCGGAGGCGAGCGAGGAGTTCGCCAAAATCGAATGGCTTGGTGATGTAGTCGTCGGCCCCGGAGTCGAGCCCCGCAATGCGCTGATCCACTGCGTCGAGCGCCGTGAGCATCAGGATGGGCACACGGCTTCCGCCAGCCCGAACCGTTTTGCAGATGGCGATGCCGTCGGGGGCCGGGATCATCACGTCGAGGATGATGGCGTCGTACTGGTGCTCGTCCAGGAGCGCGAGGGTCTGCGCCCCTGTGGCGGCCTGATCCACCACGTAGCCCGCCTCGCGGAGTCCGCGCGTGACCGCGGTGCGCAGCTGCTTGTCGTCCTCAGCAAAGGCGATTCGCATTGTGTGAAGGCTCCCAGTGAGCGGGTAAGATGCAGCGGAATCGTGGATTCCGCAGTAAGATGCGGGCGATGCGACACCGGATGACGCCAACGACCCGACTTTCGATCGGGTCACCCCGCCAAAGCGCCTCGGCGCTGGCCCCCGCATGCATCGGCAACTTTGGGCCAGGTCTCGATGTGCTGGGCGTGGCCCTTGCGGGGCCGGGCGACCGGGTAACCGCAACCCGGGCGGATATCTCCGGCGTCACGATTGATGATGCCGGGCATCCTGAGCTCCCGACCGACCCCACGAAAAACACGGCGGGCATTGCAGCGCAGGAAGTCTTGAACCGGGCGGGCACCGATATCGGCGTCCGCCTGACCATCACCAAGGGGCTGCCCCTCGCAGGCGGACAGGGCGGTAGCGCCGCCTCCGCGGTCGCGGCCGCCGGGGCCACCAACCGGCTTCTGGGCGGCCCGCTGGATCCGGCGCAGTTGTTGGAGTGCGCAGTGGAAGGCGAGGCGGTGGTCAGCGGCCGGCACGCTGATAACGCCGCGCCCCAGCTGCTCGGCGGCGTGGTGCTCGTGCGCTCGCTCGACCCGCTCGATGTGGTGCAACTGGCCACGCCGGCCGACCTTCGTATCGTGATGGTCCATCCGGACCAGCGCATGCGCACCGCGGAGGCGCGCGCCGTGCTGCCCCAGTTCATCTCGCGGGCAATGGTCGTGCGGCAGCTGGGCAACGTGGCCGCGATCGTCGCCGCGCTCGAATCGGACGACCTGCAGTTATTGGGGCGCGCGATGGATGACCAGATCGCGGAGCCGGCCCGGGCGGTGCTCCTCCCGGGGTTTGACGAGGCGCGTGCGGCTGCGATGGCGGCGGGGTCGCTGGGTGGATCGATCTCGGGCGCTGGACCGTCGAGCTTTTGGCTGGCTGGCGACGACGTTACGGCTCGTCGCGTGATCGACGCCGTGCGGGCGAGCTACGCCGCGCTCAACATCGGCTGCACCGCGCGCGCAACGCAGATCGCTCCGCTTGGCGCGATGGACCTGCCGGAAGAAGCCACGCTCGCGTGAGCGCGATGACAGATCCGAATGACGACCTCTTTGCACCGGGGTCCCGTTCCATCGTGCGCTGCGGGTCGTGCGCACGCGCTGCTGACGGAACATCCGAATCGTGTGCATGCGGCGGGTTGTTCGACGTCTTGCACCCGCGACCCGCGGTGTTTCCGGTTCCCACTGGCCACAACAGCGGTGTCTGGCGTTTTGGCGATCTTGTGATGCCGGGCGCGAGTACACCCGTCAGCTGGCCGGAAGGGCGCACGCCGCTCGTTGAGCGCGAGGCCGTCCGCAGTTACGCCAACGTGGGCCAGCTCTGGATGAAGCACGAGGGAATGAACCCCACGGGCAGCTTCAAGGATCGCGGTATGACCGCCGCGGTCACGGATGCCGTTCGATCGGGCGCCACGGCAGTTGCCTGCGCGAGCACGGGAAACACCTCCGCCTCGCTCGGCGCGTATGCGTCCATGGCCGGACTGCGCGCGCTGGTTTTTGTTCCTCAGGGAAAGGTCGCGCTCGGCAAACTCGCTCAAGCGACGGCGTACGGAGCGAAGACGCTCGCCGTGCGCGGCGATTTTGATGCGGCGCTCGATCTCGCGCGGGCGGCGAGCCGCCAGCTCGGCGTCTACCTGGCGAACTCCATCAATCCGTGGCGAATCGAAGGCCAGAAGACGATTGCGTGGGAACTGCTCGAACAGCTTGACTGGAATGTGCCCGAGTGGATCGCGCTTCCTGCAGGCGCTCTCGGCAACACGTCAGCGTTCGGCAAGGCACTTCGTGAAGCGCGCGCGCTTGGCCGGATTGCGCGAGTGCCGCGGTTGCTCGCGGTGCAGGCGTCGGGCGCAGCGCCGTTCGCGACGGCGTTCGCTGAGCGCTTTTCTCGTCGGGTGACGGTGAGTGCCGAGACTGCGGCGACGGCCATACGAATCGGGAATCCGGCAAGCTGGGACCGCGGCGTCCGCGCCATCCGCGAAACAGACGGCGTGGTCGTGGCGGTGAGCGACGGCGAGATTCTCGATGCGAAGGCCGTCATCGACGCCGCCGGCATTGGCTGCGAGCCGGCGAGTGCCGCATCGGTGGCTGGCGTAAAGGCGCTCCGCGCGCAGGGCACGATTGGACCGGACGACCGCGTGGCGTGCGTCCTGACCGGCCATCTATTGAAGGACCCCGACGCCGTGGTGGCCTACCACGCGGGTGGCAGCCGTCTCTCCAATCCACCGGTGGAGATTGAGCCAGACCTGCGCGCCGTCGCACGCATCCTGGAGGCACGCTGATGCCCGACATCACTCACGACTTTCCTGTGGCCGCTTCACCTGAGCGTGTCTTCACGGCGTTCAGTAGTCCGTCACTGCTCGATGCGTGGTGGACGCTTCGATCCAGTGGACGCCCCGAGCTTGGCGCCACATATGAACTCTTTTTCGGCGAATCGTACGATTGGCGCGCCGAAGTGACTGCCTGTGAGCCCGGGCACGAGTTTGAGATCACGTTCACGCGGGCCGATTCGGACTGGACCGGCACACGCTTGCACGTCGGCCTCGCGCCGACCGACCAGGGAACGCAGGTTCGGTTCTCGCATCGGGGATGGGCGGCGGAGAACGATCACTACCGCACTTCGAGCTTTTGTTGGGCCATGTACCTGCGGCTGATGAAGCGGCATTTGGAGGCGGGCGAGGTCGTCCCCTACGCGCAACGACTGGACGTCTAGCGGCGCAGGTCGCCACCGCACCTTGCGCGATTCCCCGTGAAGGCGCACCGTGCAGAGTCCCCTCCCCCCTCATTACCAGGAGGTTGCCATGGTTGGACTGTCCGGGTTGTGGCTGCCGATTCTCCTATCGGGAGTCTTCGTGTTCATTGCGAGCAGCGTGATCCACATGGCGCTCGGCTACCACGCCGGCGACTTCAAGGCCCCGCCGCAGCAGGATGCGCTGGCCGATGCCATGCGGCCGTTCAACCTCGAGCCGGGCGACTACATGATGCCCAAGCCCAGCAGCATGAAAGAGATGGGAACGCCGGAGTACCTCGAGAAACACCGCAAGGGTCCGGTGGCGATCATGACGGTGCTCCCGAGCGGACACATGGGAATGGGCAAGCAGCTCGGGTTTTGGTTTGTGTTCACACTCGTCGTGAGCGCATACGCCGCGTATCTCACCGGCCGCACGAATGCGATCGGCGCTGGGTACCTCACGATCTTCCGCGTGGCAGGAACGGTCTCGTTCGGCGCCTACGCGCTGGGCCAGTGGCCGCAGTGGATCTGGTTTGGCAAGTCCACGCGCGCGACGTTACTCGGCACGGTGGATGCGCTGGTCTATTCACTGATCACGGCCGGCGTATTTGGCTGGCTCTGGCCGCGTTAGCAACCAGGAGTCAAGCGACGTGAACGCCCCGGTGAGCGCAGCGCCATTGAGCAACGCGGACGCGACCAGCTTCCGCGATGTCACCCCCGCCCAATGGCGCACGCTCGCCGCGGCGATGCTCGGCTGGATGTTCGACGCGATGGATTTCCTGATCTATGTGATGGCGATCGGGAAGCTGCAGGAGTACTTCGGATTTGGTTCAGCCACCGCGGGCCTGCTTGCGACCGTCACGTTGATCACGGCAGCCGTCGGTGGACTCGCCTTTGGCGTCGTCGCCGACAAGATCGGCCGCGTGAGGGCGCTCAGCCTCACGATCATTGTGTACTCTGTGTGCTCGATTGGAGCGGCCACGTCACAAAACGTGTGGCAGCTTGCCATCTGGCGAGCGTTGCTGGGTTTTGGAATGGGCGGTGAGTGGGCGGCCGGCGCCGTGTTGGTGAGCGAGACCTGGCCACCCGCTCTGCGGAACAAGGCGACCAGTCTCATGCAGTCCACCTGGGCGCTCGGGGCGATCCTCGCTGCGGGGCTCGCGGCCCTGGTGTTCGATGTACTGGACCTTGGCCCCAACGCCTGGCGCTGGCTCTTTGCGTTCGGGGCACTCCCCTCGCTGCTCGCGCTGTGGGTGAGGCGCAGCGTGGAAGAGCCGGTGGTGTGGCAGCAGCGCCGCGACGCCGGTCATCTTAAGGGCAATCCATACAAGATCCTGTTCGGCCCCGAGTTGCGCAGGCGTACCCTGCTTGCCTGCGCGCTGTCATCACTGCTGCTCTTTGCCTACTGGGGGCTCTTCACGTGGCTGCCGAACCTGCTCGCCTCCCCCATCGAAAAAGGCGGCGCGGGAATGAGCATCGTGAAGAGCGTCAGCTTCATCATTCCGATGCAGATCGGCGCATTCATCGGCTACCTGAGCTTTGGTCCGCTGGCCGACATGTTCGGCAGACGGCGGACGTTTGCGGCGTTCACGCTTACGGCGGCCGTCACCGTACCAGTCTATTTGCAGATGATGACCAACCAGTCGATGCTGATGCTGCTGGGGCCAATCCTCGGGTTTGTGGGGCACGGCTACTGGTCCATGCTTGGCCCACTGCTCTCGGAACTGTTCCCGACCCACGTGCGGGCATCCGGACAAGGCCTGGGCTACAACTCTGGCCGGCTGATGGGCGCCGCCGCACCTTACATCATGGGAGTGCTTGCGGCCGTGCCGAACGTAGGCATTATTGCGGCATTGGGGTTGACCTCCGCATTCTTTGTGGGAGCGGCCCTTCTGGTCTTCGCTCTCCCGGACACCAGCCGCGCTCCACTATCTGCATGACCCGTTGATGACGCCGAACACCGCAGAAATGCTGGCCAATAATCCGAGGCCCGAGCTCGGCAGCATTGACGTGTTCGGGATGACCAATCCAGGCAAGGTTCGGAAGGTCAATGCGGATCACTTCATGGTGGCGAGTTTTCATCGCTCCATCAACGTGCACCACACCAGCATCGTGGATGACCTCGGCCCTCGCGAGACGCAGAATCGCGGCTTCATGATGATTGTGGCCGACGGTGTTGGCGGCCTGCCCACGGCGGGCGAAGGGAGCGCGCAGGCCGTGAAGGTGATGGTGCAGCACCTGCTCCACGCCACGGAACTCACGTCCACGTTGGTGCTGCTCGACGAGAATGATGCCGTGGCGCAATTGCGCGCGGCGGTGATGGAGGCGCACCAGAAGCTGGTGGCGCTTGGACAGGCCGAAGGACGCAAACCGGCCACGACGATGACCATGTTCGCCGGCTTCTGGCCCCGCGTCTTTATCGTGAACGCGGGCGACAGCCGCTACTATCGGCTCCGAAGCGGACGGCTGGAGCGGTTCACCGTGGACCAGACGATGGCCGAAGTCATGGTGGCGCAGGGTGCGCTCACGCGGGAGAAAGCCGAGTCGTCGCGACTGAAGCACGTGCTCTGGAGCGCGGTTGGCAACGATGAGCTGGCCCCTGAAGTGCGAGTGCTGGACATTGTCCGCAGCGACCGCCACTTGCTGTGCACCGACGGACTCACCAAGCACGTGAGTGACGAGGAGATCCAGGCGGCGCTTGCGCGCGACGAAACGTCCGAACAAACGGTGCGCTCGCTGGTTGACCTGGTGCTCGACCGCGGCGGCTCCGACAACGTGACCGTGGTGGTGTGCCGCATCAGCGGGGACGACCAGCCGGGCGTGATCGCCACCTGATCCTCAGGCCAGCCGCCCCGATTCCAGTCGCACAATCCGGGTAGCACAGGCGCGCGCAAAAGGCTCATCATGCGTGGAGATGAGCAATGCGCGGTTCGCCCCCGCCAGCGCACGAACGGACTCTGCCAGCGCGTCGCGCCGCGCGGCATCCAGCGCGGCCGTGGGTTCGTCCATCAACAGCAGCGCCGGGTCTGTGGCCAGCGCACGCGCAATCGCCACGCGTTGTGCTTCGCCGCCTGAAAGCTGCGCGGGGTAGGCGTCCGCACGATGGGCGGCGCCAAGCGAGGCAAGCAGCTCATGCGCCCGGCCCGCCGCTCGCTCCGATGGCCAGCGCTGCACATGCACCAGTGCCAGCGCGACATTCTCGGCGGCGGTCAAATGCTCAAACAGCGCGTGCGCCTGGAACACCATGCCGACCCGCGCGCGCAGGGCCCGGAGCGCTGACTGCGGAGGGATCGGGCCCGGCTGCAGCACGGCCTCTCCAACCGCGACCGCGCCGGCATCGAATGGTTCGAGCGCGGCGACCACGCGGAGGATCGTGGTCTTGCCTGCACCAGATTCGCCCATCAGCACGCACACTTCACCCGGCGCCACATCCAGTTGAACGCCATCAAGCACGCTGCGCTCACCAC
>JARIET010000127.1 GCA_031127185.1 Gemmatimonadota bacterium
TGCCAGAACCCTTCGATCACCTATATGGCGCTGACGGCACGTGCGGCGGACTTCGCAGTCGAGGAGTTGAAGCGGCGCAATCTCTAGGTATTACTACGCGGACGCGGATGAACGCGGAGCACTGCGGATGAACGCGGATACGGCAAAGGGTAACTGCACTACGTGGTAGTTGCAGTTGCCGTTACCCCTCAGTCGCTGTTGTAGTTGTAGTATCCGCGGAGTTTGGTGTTCAGATCCGCGAAAATCCGCGTCCTCGCAGTAGAAGCCGGAGCGCCGATGTTTGAAGATGCCGAGCTGGGCCACAGCGTCAGCAAAGCCGAGTACGCCAGAAAGAGCATCGTCCTGCGCGATGCGCTGCTCGAGGCACAGTACGCGCTCAAGGAGTCGCGCAAATATCCCGTGATCGTCCTGATTGGCGGCGTGGAAGGCGGCGGCCGCGGCGAGACCGTGAATGCCCTCACCTCGTGGATGGATCCGCGGCACGTCGAGGTGAACGGTATCGGCGAGGCATCCGATGAGGAGATGGAGCGCCCGCGGTTCTGGAGGTTCTGGCGTTCGCTGCCGGCGAAGGGAAAGATCGGGATCTTCTTTGGGTCCTGGTACACTTGGCCCATTGTGAACTCAGTGATGGACCTCAAGAAGCCGCACTGGGCGCGGCTCGAGCGTCGCGTTGGCGAGATCAACCGGTTTGAGCGCATGCTCGCCGATGAAGGTGCCCTGATCCTGAAGTTCTGGTTCCACCTGTCCAAGAAGGCGCAGCGCAAGCGCCTGAAGGAACTCAAAACGAACTCCCTGACGGCCTGGCGCGTCACGCAGAAGGACGAAGACTTCTTCAAGCGCTACGACCGATTCGTTGAGGTCTCCTCGCATGTGCTGGGCGAGACCTCACACGCGCACGCGCCCTGGATCATCGTGGAGGGCACGGACCGACGCTATCGTGAACTCGCGGTGGCCCAGGAGCTGCTTGATGCGCTCAAGAGTCGAGCCGAACGTGGCGTCGGCACCCCGGCTGCGCCTGCAACACCGGATCCCGGGCCGGACGTGGACTCCGAGCGCACGGTGCTCTCGGAACTCGACCTCACCAAGAAGGTGCCGAAGGCCAAGTACGAGTCCGAACTGGAGAAGTGGCAGGGCCGGCTCGCCCTGCTCACCCGCCACAAGCGCTTTCGTGACCACTCAGTTGTTGCGGTGTTTGAAGGCAATGACGCCGCGGGCAAGGGCGGTGCGATCCGGCGCCTCACCGGTGCGGTCGATGCGCGCATGGTGCGGGTCATACCCGTCGCCGCGCCGAACGATGAAGAGAAGGCGCAACCCTATCTGTGGCGATTCTGGCGGCAGCTGCCGCGTCATGGCCACATTGCCGTCTTCGATCGCTCGTGGTACGGTCGCGTGCTGGTGGAGCGCGTCGAAGGCTTCTGCTCAACGTGGGACTGGCAGCGCGCCTACAGCGAGATCAATGACTTCGAAGAGGAGATGACGGGCCACGGCACCGTGGTCGTCAAGTTCTGGCTCGCCATATCCAAGCAGGAACAGCTCACGCGGTTCAAGGAGCGCGCAGCGGTGTCATTCAAGAGTTTCAAGATTACGGACGAAGACTGGCGGAACCGCAAGAAATGGGATGCATATTCCGGCGCCGTCTGCGATATGGTCACGCATACGTCAACGAGCCGCGCGCCCTGGACGCTGGTCGAGGCCAACGACAAGTACTACGCGCGGATCAAAGTGCTCAAGACCTTGTACGAGCGACTGGACTCAGTGCTCGGGTAGGTAATACGGCGGGGACGCGGATTCTCGCGGATACCTCCGGATCCACGCGGATACTGCTGGGGGTAACGGCACTACGCGAGCGGCGCAAGTGCAGTGCCCCCCCCCCCACTCTGCGTCAGCTCTTGACGAGCTTCATCTCGTTCGTCGCCGAGACCTCGCCGTAGCAAACGACGATGCACTCCCAGTGCGTCCAGGTCAGTGACATCAGGTTCGAGGTGAATGGGCCGAACGCCTGACCGTTCTTGTAGTTTGTGCCGGTGCAGCCGGTGATCTGGGAGGAACTCACGCAGAGGCGAATGGTCTGCGGAGGAAACGGCACCCAGCCCGCCAACCCGCACGAGCCGACAGGGGTGAGGCCTGAGTAGCTGACGCTCATGTCCACGTCGATCACGTTCGTGAAACCGGCCACGTCGCGCACATTCCAGGTCACCATCCAGTTGGCGCGTCCAACCTCCTGTCGGCTGCCGCACGCATCGGTCTGGATCGTGACGGGAAACGCGATCGCCGTCCTCCATGTGCCCACAAGGCTGCGCGCGGGCGTAAGTGCGGTGGTTGGCGAATTCGTCAAGCCGGTGACGTCCGACGCGGTGGGACATCCGGCGGCAGAGAGCCAGCATACGGCCCCGCCAACCGCTGCGATGAAGCGCTTCAGGCGGAATCCGGTGGACATCTAGCCTCGCGGTGCCAGAGGAGGGCCAATCATAGCCCCGTCGGTAGACAATAGCTACAGCGCGCGCAGAACCGCGCATCCTGCCGGCGACGTGAGTTCTACGGCCGGGACGCGGATTCTCGCGGATGCCTCCGGATCCACGCGGATACTACCGGGGGTAACGGCACTACGCGAGCGGTGTAGTTGCCGTTCCTCCATCAGTTGTCGTTGTAGTTGTAGTATCCGCGGTGTTCAGCGGTTTCATCCGCGCAAATCCGCGTCCACGCAGTAAAACCCGGCTTCGGTAGCGAACCGGAAGCACGTGCAGCATTTTCGGGGCTATGCAGACCCAGCCCAAACGAATCGAGTACGACGTGTGCATCGTCGGCTCGGGAGCCGGCGGCGGAATGGCCGCGCACGCGCTCACCAAGGCAGGTGCCAGCGTTGTGATGCTCGAGGCCGGCGGGTGGTGGGACAACACCCGCGACTCGCAAATGCTCACCTGGCCCTGGCAGACGCCGCGTCGCGGCGCGAGTACCCGCGAGCGCCCGTTTGGAGAATACGACGCTTGCATCGGTGGCTGGGACATCGATGGCGAGCCGTTCACCCGTGCCGAGGGCACGAGGTTCGACTGGTGGCGCGCGCGAATGCTTGGTGGGCGCACGAATCATTGGGGCCGCATCTCGCTCCGCTTTGGCCCCGACGACTTCCGTGGCAAGACGCTCGACGGCCTCGGCGATGACTGGCCCATCTCGTACGACGACATCAAGCCGTGGTACGACAAGGTCGATGACCTGATCGGCATCTTCGGATCCAATGAAGGGCTGCGCAACCATCCGGACGGCAACTTTCAGCCGGCGCCGGCTCCGCGGTGTCGCGAGGTGATGGTCAAGAAAGCCAGCGATCGGCTCAACATCACCTGCATTCCCTCGCGACTCTCAATCCTTACAAAGCCTATCCACGGGCGGATGGCCTGCCACTACTGCGGGCAGTGTAACCGTGGCTGCAGCGCGAACTCGAACTTTACATCGCCGAATGTGCTGCTCTTCCCGGCGCAGAAGACCGGAAAGCTCGCGATCATCACGAACGCGATGGCGCGCGAGGTCACGCTGGGCGACGACGGCCGCGCCACTGGCGTCAGCTACATCGACAAGGTGAACGGCGTGGACACGCACGTGCGTGCGAAAGTGGTCGTGCTCGCGGCGAGCGCACTCGAAAGTGTGCGCATCATGCTGAACTCCAAGTCGAGCAAGCATCCCAACGGCCTCGCCAACTCCAGCGGTACGCTGGGCAAGTACATCACCGATACCACGGGTGCCGGCGTCTCAGGCTTCATCCCGCGCATGGTGGATCAACCGCGGCACAACTGCGACGGCGTCGGCGGGTTGCACGTCTACATGCCGTGGTGGCTCGACAACAAGAAGCTCGACTTCCCGCGCGGCTACCACATTGAAGTGTGGGGCGGGATGGGCGTGCCCGGCCACGGATTCTTTGGCGGTATGCATCGGTATCCGCCGGGCGGGGGCTACGGCGCAACGCTCAAGAACGACTACCGCCGCTACTTCGGCACGACCATCGGCTTCGATGGGCGCGGCGAGATGATTCCGAACGACAAATCGTATTGCGAGATCGACCCGCTGGTGAAGGACCGCTACGGCATTCCTGTGCTGCGCCTGAACTGGGCGTGGACCGACCACGAGCACAATCAGGTGAAGCACATGCAGGAGACGTTCCGCGCCATCATCGCGGAGATGGGCGGCCAGGTCTTCAGTCCGATGCCGACCAAGGAGCGGGGCTACGGCATCTCCAATGGCGGCTCCATCATCCACGAGGCCGGCGGTGCGCGGATGGGGAACGATCCAGGTTCGTCGGTGCTCAATGCCGACTGTCAGGCACACGAGTGCAAGAATCTGTTCGTCGCCGACGGCGCGCCGTTCGTGGGGCAGGCCGACAAGAATCCCACCTGGACCATCATGGCGCTTGCCTGGAAGACCGCCGATGCGATCACGCGCAAGATGAATGCGAGGGAGCTATGAAGAACGGCAAGGGCAACCGCGAGTTGACGGCTGACGGTGAACGGTTGACGGTTGACGGACTCACCAGGCGTGAGGCCATCACGCTGGGGGCGACTGCGGCCGCAGCGGCGATGCTGCCCATCACTCCGGCCGAAGCGGAGAACGCGGCGGTCTATGTAGAAGCGGCGCTTCAGGGTGCAGCGCAGGGCGCCGTCTACAAGCCCAAGTGGTTCCAGCCCGACGAGTGGGCTGAAATCAAGGTGATGGTTGATCTCATCATTCCGCGAGACGCGAAATCCGGAAGCGCAACCGACGCCGGCGTACCGCAATACATGGACTTCTTCTGCAGTGCGTACCCGAGCTATGCCTGGGTGCGTGAAGCGTTACGCTGGTTCGACGGCGCTGCGTACAACAGTTACGGGAAGTCGTTCGTGAAGTGCACCGACGCAGAGCGTCGCGCGCTTCTCGACCAGGTGGCCTGGCCTGCGAAGGCCGCACCTGGGGTGCGCGACGGCGTGAACCATTTCAACCGGTTGCGCGATTTCACCGCGAGCGGGTTTTTCTCCAGCCGCATGGGTGTGCGCGACATCGGATACATCGGCAATGTCGCGCGCCCCACGTGGAATGGTTGTCCGCCGGCGGCGCTGAGGCACCTCGGGGTGGACTAGTCTGACTAAAGTGGCGGGATGAAGAAGAAGACCTACTCGCTCTATGAGACCAAGGCACACCTGTCGGCCATCGTGCGGCAGGTGCGCGAGGGCGATTCGGTGATCGTGACCGTGCACGGCGAACCAGCCGTGGAGATTCGCCCCGTGGCGAAGAAGACCGCTAAGCCGCTGACGCCGAATGAGGCGCGACGGTTGGAGTTGATCGCATTGGGGGAGCTGATCCCGGCGCGGGATCCCCACGCAGCGATCGTACCCGGGAGGCCAAAGCCGGGCGCGCTCAAACGATTCCTTGCAGATCGTAACAAGTGAGGGTCGCGTACGTTGACACATCGTTCATTGTCGCGGTGGCGCTCGGAGAGCCCAACAGCGATGCATTGACTGCCACGCTCATGACATTCGAGCGGGTGACGTCGGCAGCGCTGATGGAGGCCGAACTTCGGGCGACGCTGGATACGTGAGCGGCGCCGATTGCTCTCACCTCGCGACGGCGCTGTATCTGGCGCCTGAGCAGGGTGCGATGACCTTTCTCACGCTGGACTCGCGGCAGCGAGCTGTCGCCAAAGTCCTCGGATTCAAGACTTGAACCGCGCTGCAGACCGGCACCGCAGCGCGCGCGCGATTCCGACCGCGACCGCTACCGCTACCGCTTAACCCACTCCGGCATCTGGCCGATTTGCACGCCGAAGACCAACGGCGCAATCAACAGCACGAGTCCGATGATGATGGGTACCAGGGCAATGTTGAGGAGCATGCCCGCTCTGGCCATCTGTGGCAGCGGCACGCGACCACTGCCGAACACGATCGCATTGGGCGGTGTGCCGACGGGCATCATATAGGAACAGTTGGCGGCAAGCGCGGTCGGAATCAGGAACAACAACGGATTCTGGCCAAGACTGATCGCGATGGCTGCGGTGATTGGCAGGAAGGTGGCGGCTGTGGCGGTATTACTCGTGAGCTCCGTCAGCATCAGGATCCCGAAGCACACGACGCAGAGGAGAGCCAGCATCGGGAGGCCATCGAGGCTGCCGGTGAGCGAGCCGAGGTACACGGAGAGCCCGTGCTTCTCGATGTTGGCGGCCAGGCTGAGTCCTCCACCGAACAGCAGCAGCACCTCCCACGGCAGGTTTCGCGTGGATTCCCAGTCCATCGTGAACTGGCCGCGCCGCCAGTCCACCGGAGTGAAAAAGAGCAGGAGCGCGCCGGTCATCGCGATGGTCGTATCGGAAACGAGCGGCAGTGTTCTGGCGATCAGCGGCTGAAGCACCCAACCGGTGGTGGTGAGCGCGAACACCGCCATCACGATCTTTTCGCCGCGGCTCAGCGGTCCAAGCTGCCCTTTCTCCTCCGTGATGAGGTCGCGCATACCGGGCAGTTCGCCCTTATCGAGCTGGAAGACCACGCGGGCCAGGACCAGGTGGACGACCGGCAGTGTGACCAGCATGATCGGCACCCCGAGCAACATCCACTGGCCGAACCCCAGCGTCAGCCCATACGTGTTCTCGACATAGGCGGCGAGGAGCGCGTTCGGTGGCGTGCCGATGAGCGTCGCCATGCCGCCCGTCGTTGCTCCGTATGCCACAGACAGCAGCAATGCTGTACCGAACTGTCGTTGCGCTCGACTCCCGCCATCCGGGAGGAGATGCACGACCGACATCGCAATCGGCAGCATCATCAGGGCCGTGGCGGTGTTGCTCACCCACATACTGATCAGCGCCGATGAGAGAAGGAACCCGGCGACGATCCGCGATGGTCGCGTGCCCATCACGCCAATCAGGTTGATGGCCACGCGGCGATGGAGCCCCCACTTCTGCATCGCGAGCGCAATGATGAATCCGCCGAAGAAGAGATAGATGATGGGATTGGCAAACGGCGCGGCGGTCTCGCGGATGTCGCCCAGGCCAAGTGCGGGAAAGAGCACCAGCGGGACGAGGGCCGTGACCGGAATCGGCACCGACTCCGTGATCCACCAGACCGCCATCAACATCGCCGCGCCGGCGGTGTGCCATCCGGGCTCACTCAGGCCGGCGGGGGCAGGAAGGAGGAGCGTGGCGAACAGGGCGCCGGGGCCGAGGATCCAGCCAGACAGCTGCCGCATTCCGTAGGAAGTGGGCAGACCGCCGGTTTCTGCATCGTCGAGGCGCCGCTCAGGCATTC
This sequence comes from Gemmatimonadota bacterium, assembly GCA_031127185.1. GTDB lineage: Bacteria > Gemmatimonadota > Gemmatimonadetes > Gemmatimonadales > Gemmatimonadaceae > Fen-1231. Next base: position 7,254 of record JARIET010000127.1, read on the forward strand.
GCGTTCCTGTCGTGGGAGAACTCTACCGCCGCGAAGCTTGCCCACGGGGCGCGGCAGGCGCAACGCTGGGATGATGAGCCGAAGCGCTGTAAACACGCGCCGCTGCGGTGCCGCCCGTCGTGATGATCATGCTTGGCCGGGGCCCGCACATACCGTCAGCGCGGCGCCCGCACATACCGTCAGCGCGGCGCCCGCACCACCACCTCGCCCAGCGGTTCGGCTCCCACATCTCCGAACACGGCAACCGTGAGCCGCCCCTGGCGGAAGGCGGCGAGGTCGTCGCCGAGCAGGCGCAGCGTCGTCATTCCGCGCTCCATTCCCGGGCCGAGCACGCGATGCGTCACGCGGCGCGCCGAGGACTTGGTCTCAGGAGCGCCGTCCCAGCGGCGCAGCACCACGGCCTGCACGCGGCCGCCCTGCGATCCCGTGGACCTGGCGTTCACAATCAAGTCGCTCGTGGAAGGGACGAAGACAAAGTCCGCGCGAGCACCACTCAGCGGCGTGCCCACATCAACCCCCCACGGCACAACGCGTGGTGAAGCACCCGCGACAAGCGCTGGCGCGACCGCTGGCGCGCGCCGCCTCGCTCCTGCCTGTTCAAACGCGAACGCAAACCCGACAAGTCGCGCATCGCTAAAGGGCCGGCCCATCAGCTCGAGGCCGGTTGGTAGTCCATCGCTGGTGAATCC